>CALLKH010000464.1 GCA_938008425.1 uncultured Planctomycetaceae bacterium
GGCGGTGGCGCGTCCGGCTGGACGAATCTGCTGATTTATCCGCCGTACACGTTCCAGGCGACGGATGTGCTGCTCACGAACTTCCATCTGCCGGGCAGCACGCTGCTCGCGCTGGTTTCCGCG
This sequence comes from uncultured Planctomycetaceae bacterium, assembly GCA_938008425.1. Taxonomy (GTDB): domain Bacteria; phylum Planctomycetota; class Phycisphaerae; order UBA1845; family UTPLA1; genus JADJRI01. Next base: position 124 of record CALLKH010000464.1, read on the forward strand.
TTCATGGGAATCGAGTTGATGCGTAAGGCGTATCGGTCGGCGGTCGAGGAAAGGTATCGATTCTTCAGCTACGGCGATGCGATGCTGATTCTCTGAGACCGGCCGGCGAGCGGTTTCAACGTGGTCGAATGAACCGCGATCCGCTGTCCTGGTAGAGCTGTTCCATTCTTTGCGCTGCTTCCTCGCAATCCTTGACCCGCTCCTCGAACAGTTTTCGAAGCTCATCCGGCGCGGCGGGGCGAAGCGTCCAATTGCGCGTCTTGACGAGCAACACGCGACCGCCTTCGTCCACGAACATTTGCGCCGGTTCGGCCGCGACGCCCACGCGATCGTCGATGCGATAGATCTTTCGGCCGTCTGGCTCGCCGGGCAGCGTCGTTTCGCCCTTGATCTCCACGATCTTCTGCACAAGCACGCCGAGTTCGTGATCGAAAGTCAGAAAGGCGAGCGTTCTCGGTTTGTCGAGATTGCCGAGCAATCGGGGAAGCAGGTTGGTGAGCGTGCGTGTGATGTAGGTGCGCGGCAGTTTGAGCGGCGGATTGGTCTTGACCGGTTCCGACAGGCTTGACGACTGGCTGGACAGCAAGACATCGAGCGACCGAAGCCCCTCCTGGTATGCATTTTCGAACTGCTCCGGCGTATCGCCGGCCGGGCGGATCCAGGTGACCGCGCTCGACTGCCACTCCTCGCGCTCGAAGTCATCATCAATCTGGATTCGATGCTGATAGCGTCGCACGGCGGCGGGGGCGTCGAACATCCACGATTGCTGCGTAATCTCGATCCCGTCGTAGCGCGTCTTTCCGCGGCGGACGCGATTCTCACGCTCGGTAATTTCCAGCAGACCGATAGGTTTCCCGTTCTGCTCATAGAGGAAATACTGCGTTGCCATGAGCGCGGCCTTCAGACGCGCGGCATCCACCTCTTTCATCCAGTCCGCACCGGCATCCAGCGCGGTCCGCAGTTCCTTCTCGGTCAGCGGCTTGGCGAGCAGTCGAATCGAATCCATCACCGCTCGAAAGATCGCCTCTGTGTCGGCGCGGTCTTCTCCGCGACCATCATGCCGCATCATCAGGTAATTGCGCGGGGCGATTTCGATGATCGCGGTCAGCCGAAAACGCTCTTCCTCGTCAACCCTGTAATGCGCCGAGAGATAGGCGCCCGGCCGGCCGTCGAACGCCCGTAGTTCAGACACGTCGGTCTTCGGCTGGGTCAATTCAACGTTGAGCATTAACTCGGCCTGGCGCAGTCGATCTTTCATTTCGACTGTTCTCGGCGAGCCGACGTGTTCGACGATGATCGCCCGCGGTCGATTCGACAGCGCCGGCTCCATCAGTTGCAGTACGAGCGTCGCGTGGCCGTTGTATTCCCGCCGGGTGTTCGCCTGCCAGTCTTTTGGTGGGCGGATCGTGAACCCGAACATGACGTCGGCGTAGGTATCGCCAAGCTCGACAGCCGCGGCGGCGGGTTGCGTCGTCTGGCCGCTCGGCAAGAGCGTCATGAGCAGAAGGATCGTGCTGGACATTTGACCGAATCTCCTCGTCCGCGCGGAGGGAATGGGTGCCGGGTGGGTCGCAGGGCGTTCCACTTTTCTTGATCGTGCTGATGCAATCGAGGCTGTACGGCGATCCC
>CALLKH010000465.1 GCA_938008425.1 uncultured Planctomycetaceae bacterium
CTCCGCTTTCATTCTTTTTGCTTCCCCAGCCGCCCTGCCGTTCGGCCGGATTCACATTACAATCCCCGGAATCGAATGATGACCGCCTCTAACAACACCATCTGGGACCCGGCAAGGCTGTCCAATCCTCACGCCCAGCCCGACAAGGCGCAGCGCGTGCAGGCGATGTTCGACGCCATCGCCCCGACCTACGAACTCGTCAATCGCGTTCTGTCCGCGGGCCGCGATCGCTACTGGCGGCGCCGCGCGGTTGAGTTGGCGGCCATCACTCCGGCGGATCGCGTCCTCGATCTTGCCTGCGGGACGGGCGACTTTGCCCGCGCTTTTGCGAATGCGGGACCGGCGCTGGTCGTGGGAAGCGACTTCTCCGCCGGCATGCTCGCCCGGGCCGCCGTTCGCGGCGGAGCGAAGCTGCACTGGTGTCTGGGCGATGCGCATCGCCTGCCGTTCGCCGACGGCGCTTTCACCGTGGCAAGCTGCGCCTTCGGCGCACGAAACTTCCAGAATCTCGTGGTGGGCCTCACCGAGATGCACCGCATTCTTGCGCCGGGCGGTCGGGTGGTGATTCTCGAATTCACCATGCCCAAATCACGCCTGCTCGGCTCGCTCTATCGCTGGTACTTTCGTCGAATTCTGCCGCGCGTCGCCCGCTGGATCAGTCGCGATCGCAGCGGTGCTTATGACTATCTGCCGAACTCGGTGGAATCGTTCATCGACGATGCCGGAATGATCTCCTCGCTCAAGTCGGCGGGATTCGATCGCGTCGTGCATCGGTCGTTGACGATCGGCATCGTCACCATCTACGTGGCGACCAAATCCTGACGCACCCGGCAACGCGCCATGACGACCGCCCCGCCAACGCCGCTCGCCTACCTCGACGTCTGGTCCAGGACTGCGCGAAAATACCGCATCCGCGCGGTCATCATGCTGATCGTCCTCGGCATGCTCTTTGCGGGGCTCTGCTGCTTCACCTTCTGGCTGCGCACCGGCGTCGTGGCCCCCTGGGAGTATGAGGACTACTTTGAGCTTCTCGCCCAGTCGTTTCGCCCGGCCGGAACCAATCAGATCACCCTTTCCGACTTCCTATCGCGGCCGATCCCGGTCCAGGAAGTTCCCGTCCATGCCGTGATCATGGGGCTGCTTTTCGCGTCGCTCTGTTCCATCCCCATTCTCGTCGCCATTCTCTACCGCTTGCCCTTCGCGGTGCTTTTTGCCGCGATGGTCTTCACCCTCGCCGCCATGCCGTGGCTCGGCATCACCGTTCTGGCGGGTTGTCTTCTCGCCTCCATGGGAAGAATCCGTCTCAGCTTTCGCTACGCCGCCGCCCTCCTGGGACTCGTGCCGACCGCCATATATTTCTTCACCGCGTCGTGGGAACCGGCCGGCTCCGTCTCGCCGATGGCGGAGAATCAGGCGCTGCTCTACGCCCCCTGGGTCCTGGCGATCCTGTCCTCGTGCGTCATCTGCGCCGTCGCCCTCGCCATCGCCAAGATCATCAACTTTCGCCCGGGCGGCATGCCGCCGGTGCTTGCGCTGCTCTTTGCGATTCCCGTCATCCTGTTCCATGCGTATGTCGGTCGCGATGAACTCGAATATCGAATCCTCGAATCAGAGTACGGCCGCGGCAGCACATCCATCTTCGCGCCGATGGATCTCGGCGGGATCGCCCGGCAGGCGGCCATCGCGCGATGGACCGACAGCTCCAGCGGCTCGTTCGACGATCTCTTCAAGGGCATTTACAAGACGACCCGGCTGACGCTTCTGCGCCGCACCGAGCAAAAGCGATTCGACGCGATCGGCCGCTGCGAATCATTCATCGAGCAGTTCCCCACCTCGGGGCACGTCGCCGACGTACTCTATCTCAAGGCCCGGTCGCGCGACTTTCGTCTTAATATTTCGAAACTGCAGACCGACCGACAGGCCGAGTTTCGCGCCGACCTGCCCTCGCCGGCCAGCCGCGCCACCTGGATGACACTCGCTCACCAGTTTCCGACCTACCCCGGCACCGCTGTCGCGCTTCACAATCTCGCGGTGCTCGATGCCGCCGAGGGAGACTTCGACGCCGCGCTGGAGCACCTTGAAACGCTTCAAAAAAGATTCGGCCAACCGGCCAATCCGCGCGCAGCGGACACCGGCGAGGTCGGCATCATGGATATCGCGCTTCGCGGCGTTACACCCTCGGCCGGACTCGCGATCGATGTTCGAAACCATGTCGCCCGAGGGGCGGCGCTGGCCGATCTCATTCGCGCCTGCCGAGAGGACGCCCCGCGACTGCGGCGCGAGATTCTTGGGGCCAGTGCGGACGGCTCCAATCGAATGGTCCGCCCGATTCAACTTCTGCTGCTCCTGGACGATTCCCACCCGAAATACCGCTACAATCTGGAGGGGATCGCCGCCGCCTTCCCGGATTCGGAGGCAAATGGTTACGTCCAGGTCCGACTCGCCCTGCTCGAACCCGATCCGGCATCGCGAATCACGCGACTCACACAGGTCATTGAGGAGCGGCGCAACCATCCCGCGATGACCGAGGCGCTGTTCCACCTTGCGAATCTCCTGCAGGAATCGAACAAGCTCGATGAGGCCGTGCTCTCATTCAACCGGCTCATCGAGTCGTCACCGGATTCCTCTTGGGCGAAACTGGCGGACCATCGCCTGACCGCCCTGAGAATCCTCCGGGAGGAGGCCGAGGACCGGGCAACGCCCACGCCGGCCGATCCCGTATCCGCGGCCTCAGGCTAGGCTGTCTGCCGATCCAAAGCGATCTGATTGGAGCTTGTGTTGGAAAAAACAAAGCGACTTGTGGTAGCAGTCACCGGCGCCAGCGGCGCGCCCTATTCGAGAAGACTGCTCGAATGCCTGGCGCGGGCGGGTGTTGAGGTGCATCTGGTCATCTCCCCCTACGGCAAGCGCCTGTTCGCCGATGAGATGGACATTCAGGACCCGACTCCCGCGCGCCTCGTCGGCCCCGAACTTGGGTCGCGAATCCAGCTGCATCCCTATCGCGATGTCGGCGACCGGCTCGCCTCGGGGTCGTTTCTCACCGATGGCATGATTGTGTGCCCGTGCAGCGGTAACACACTGGGTGAAATCGCCGCGGGACTCGGCGCCAATCTCATTTCCCGCGCCGCGGCCGTCCATCTCAAGGAACGTCGCCGGCTCATTCTCGTACCGCGCGAGATGCCCATGTCGCAGATAGAAATTGAGAACATGCTGCGAATC
>CALLKH010000466.1 GCA_938008425.1 uncultured Planctomycetaceae bacterium
CTTCCCGCGCTTCCGGGATCGGCTGGTTCGTCGCTGTCGATTGATCGAATCATCCGCCGGGCGGTCGATGAGTCGAACCGCCTCGCCGGTGCGGGCTTCGACGCCGTCATCGTCGAGAACTTCGGCGACGCCCCGTTTCACGCCGACCGCGTGCCGGCCGAGACGGTTGCCGCGATGTCGGTCGTCGTCGATCACGTCGTTCGCGCGGTGAAGGTGCCCGTCGGCGTCAACGTGCTTCGCAATGACGGCCTCTCCGGTCTGGCGGTCGCCGCTGCCACCGGCGCGGCATTTATTCGGGTGAACGTCCTCTCGGGCGTGTACGCGACCGATCAGGGCTTCATCACCGGCCGGCCGGCCGAACTGCTGCCGCGCCGCGCCGCGGTCGCTCCCGGCGTCTGCATCGCCGCCGACGTGCATGTGAAGCACGCCCAGCCCATCAGCCAGCCCGACATCTCGCTCGCCGCCGAGGAGACCGCCTACCGCGGCGGGGCGGATGCGCTCATCGTCAGTGGCGTCTCCACCGGCACGCCGGCCGACATGAACAAGGTGCGCCGCGTCGCCGAGGCGGTTCCGGATCGGCCGCTCTGGATCGGCTCCGGCGTGACGGCCGAATCGGTTCGCGACTACCTGGCCCTGGCCGACGGCGTGATTGTCGGAACCGCGCTCAAGAAAGGCGGCAACACGACGGCCGAGCTGGATGACAAACGCGTCAAGCAGTTCATCGCGGCCGCCCGCCGAAAGTGACCTGTTCGGCGATAACAAGCGATCGGCGGCGATTTCCAGCCGGTCGTCGAAATGGGTGTTCAAGTCCCCTAATTCATGCTCGGATTCTGGGATGAAGTTTCCGTCGGACACTCGGTGCGGCCTAGAATCCTGCGGTAGGGACAGCCACCCCCCAAACGATCCTGCTCCATGTTGCCGCGTCGGGTTGGACTCGCCTCGGCAGATGGGGCTTCAGATCGTCGTTCATGTCCCGGCCGGGGATACCTATGCGTGGTCGCTCGTGCGCTTCATCCGCGCGTCGTTTTCGCGATGTTCGGACCATTTTCCCTCTACTCCTTAGTCTGTCGTCAGTTCTGTTTGCCACGTCGCAAGCTCAGGCGGATAACTTCTGGCAGCCGCTCGGCGGTCCTTCCGGCGGAAGTATCAACGCCCTCGTCCGCGATCCTGTCAGCGGCGCGCTGTACGCCGGCACGGGCTATCAGCACGGCTACAACAAGAGCGCGGGGAGCGTTTTCAAGTCGATCGATCACGGCGACACCTGGACCTATGTCAGCGCCGACTTTTTCACGCTGACTTCGGCACTCAATACGCGCGTTCGCACGCTGGCCGTCAACGCGTCGGGCCATGTCTTCGCCGGACTCGAACTCGGCGGCGTCATGCGTTCAACGAACGGCGGCGCGAGCTGGACGAGGATCAACAACGGGCTCGGCGATCTGCGCCTGCGCTCGCTCACGTTCGCCCAGACCGGGGAACTCTATGCCGCGACCGACACCACCGGCGTCTGGGCGTTCAATGCGGGCACCGCCACGTGGTCGGCACTTAACAACGGCCTCACCAGTTTTGACACGCGGAGCATCATCTCCCGTACCGGCTACCTGCTCGTCGCCTCACAGACGGGCGGCGTGTTCAAGCGGCCGACCGGGCAACCCTGGGCGGCGGCGTCGAACGGCCTCTCCACCCTTCGCGTGAATAACCTCTCGGTCTCATCCGTGACCGGCACGATCTACGCGGGCACGGACACGGGGTTGTTCTCCTCTGTGGATGATGCGGCGAGCTGGCAGCCGGTGAATGGTCCCTTCACCGGGACCCTATGCTGGACGCTTCACGATACGGGCACGAGCTGGCTGGTTGGAACGGGCGCCGGCGTATTTCGATCGACCAACGGCGGCGCCACCTGGACCCCGGTGACTGATGGTTACAGCGGCACATCCACCCGATCGTTGCTCGATGACGGCGCCGGCCGACTCTTCGCCGGTTCCCTGGATGACGGCCTGTTTCGATCGACGGATGACGGCCAGACCTGGTCACGCGCGTCGGCCGGTTTGTACGGCCACACCGTGGTCCGGCTTCTCGTGACGCGCGACGGCGAAGTCCTCGCCGGCACCAACACGAACGGCATCTACCGTTCCACAATCTTTGGCGGGGCATGGAGCGATCCGGTGCTCGCGGGTTGGCACATTTTCGCACTCGCCGAAAGCCCGTGGGGCGATGTCTTCGCCGGAAACTACAACATCACGAACGGCGTCTCCGACGGCCACGCCTGGCGCTCAAGCGACGGTGGAGAAACCTGGACGCCGCTCGATAACGGCATCGTCGCGGCGATGATCAGCGGTTTCGTCTTCCCCGGCGGCGATCAGGTGCTGTGTTCGTCGGCGTGGAACCCGGGCGGCGTGTCGATATCAGCCTATCGCGGCGATTCGTGGTCGCGCCTCGGTCCGCCGCAGAACATCCCGGCCTACTGCCTCACCCGCAGCCCGCAGGGCGATCTCTTCTTCGGCACCGAAGGCCAGAGCGTCTGGCGCTACAACGCCGGCAGCGGAACGTGGACCAACCTGGGGCTGAATCAATCGCAGCAGTTCTCGATCGCGATCAATTCACTTGGTCATGTCTTCGTCGGCAACGACAGCAACCTCAAGGGCGTCTACAAATCCACCGCCAACGGCGACAATCTCCAGCCCCTTGCGAATTTCCCCGGGAATTACGGTTATTCGATCTGCGTATTGCCGAATGACGACCTCTACGTCGGAACGCGCGACAGCGGCATTCAGTATTCCAGCGACGGCGGCGCGAGCTGGACTACCGTGAACAGCGGAATTCCCACCTCTTCCTGCCAGATCATCACCCTCGGTCCCGACGGCCATCTCTACGCAGGCGTGGCCGGCTTCGGTGTCTATCGCTCCGCCGCGCCCGTTGTGCCGCGAACGCCCGGCGATATCGACGGCGACGGCGACGTGGACGACGAAGATGCTGCGCTATTCACAGGAGTGCTCATCGGCGCTGACTCGACGCCAATGCGGCTGCTGCGATCGGACGTCGATCAGAACGGGACGGTGAATGGCGGCGATGTGCCCGCATTCGCAAGCGCATATCTTCTCGCGCCATGACTCTCGTGCCGCCGACCGACGATGGAACGCGTGGCCACTTGATTGGTGGTTCGTGCTGAGCGTCGTAGCACGGCCCTGTGTAATTGCCGCGGCGCGCAGATCGGATACGATCCTGCGAAAGTTCGGGCTGCGGGAGGAAATCATCAAGTGTCGGAGCGAAACCAACAAATCAGCCGCGCAAGGCTTTCATTGGAGGGTCTTTCGGTCGGCGACGCTTTCGGCCAGACCTACTTCGGTTGCAACGCGCAATCGCTGGTCCCGCTTCGCCATATCATGCCCGGGGTCTGGCCGTACACCGATGACACGGTCATGGCGATCTGCATTCTTGAGAATCTGATTCAACATGGACGAATCGTTCAGGACGAACTCGCCACGGCTTTCGCAAATCGTTACGCGGCTGAGCCCGACCGGGGGTATGGCGCCAGCGCCCGATCACTCCTGCGAAACATCAGTGAGGGGATCGACTGGAGGACGGCGTCGGCCGAGTTGTTCGACGGCATGGGTTCGATGGGCAACGGCGGCGCCATGCGCGCCGGCGTGATTGGCGCCTATTTCGCCGGAGACATGGAAGCCGTTGTCGAAAACGCGCGTCTGTCGGCTGAGGTCACCCACTGGCATCCGGAAGGGCAGGCGGGCGCGATCGCCATTGCCGTGGCGGCGGCATTCGCATCGGAACGGTCTTTCAAACTATCTGTCTCAGAGCCGCTCCGTGCCAGGTCCACGGCGGCCGCGGCGCCAGACATTGATCGAATGCCCAGGGCGAAGGACTCCGGCCGCGATGCACTTGCGCAGGAACTCTTCGACGCCTGCATTCGTCACACGCCCGACAGCCAGACGCGTGAAGGAATCATCCGCGCCGCCGGGCTCGATCTTGACTACGCTGTCTCGGCGGCCGCCAACACGCTCGGCAGCGGCTACCGGCTGCTTTCGCAGGATACCGTTCCCTTCTCAATCTGGTGCGCCGCGCGGCACCTGGACAACTACGAGGAAGCACTCTGGACCACGGTCTCGGGCTTCGGCGACATGGATACGACTTGTGCGATCGTTGGTTCCATCGTCGCGTGTCGGACGGGTCCCTTGGGCATTCCCCGCGAGTGGCGGGCGCGAGCCGAGCCGCTTCCGATCGCCGCGCCGACCTCTGGTACTTGATGTATCAAAGATCGTCGCGCGTCTTGGGAGATCAATTGACGAGCGACTGCAAGAAATTGGGTATGTCATTCACATCATCGCTGCAATCGCCGTTCATGTCGGCGCAGGCGTCGTAGGATCCGTTCAGCAGATTGTTCACGAAGATCTGAACGTCACGGCCGTTGTGCTGGCCGTCGGAATTCAGGTCGCCGAGCGCCGTGCACCCGAGCGGCGGCCGGACGAGGACGATCGCCGCGGTTGATGAATAGACCAGAACGAACGTCACATTGTTACACGGAGCGAACGCGCCCGTCGGCGGAAGGATCGCCGCGAATTCGCCCGAGCGGCCGCCCGTCGCGTTGGCGACGATGAACTGCTCGCCCACGCGCGGGATATAGCCGTTCTTGAGTCGAACTCGAACCGAGCCGTTGAAGGCCGCGGTGCCGGTGATGTTGATTCGGTCGTTTCGGCCCGACTGCGGCGTACCGCCGATCTCCATGTCCACGATGCCGGTCGGGTTCATGAGCAGATCGCCGTTGATCGTCAGAAGGCCGCCGTCGACGGTGTCGAGATGCGGATCGAGCACGCCCGACGCGGTGACGTTGCCGATCACCGGGCCGACGCCTCGAATTTCGCCGCCGTTCTGCACGCCGATGCCGGTGGTGCATTCGAGCTGCCCGCCGCTGATTTGCGTCAATCCGCCGAGAACCGCGCCGTTGGAATCAACGAGATGCACGGTGTTGGCGCCGACGTTGAGGGTGCCGAGATAGAAGTATCCCGAGGTCGTATTTCGCCCAATGAACAGTTCGCCGGTTGCGGTGATACTCGAAGTGGAGTCGCCGGCGATGTCGGCGTTGCAAGTACCCGATCCGACGTAGGCGCCGGTGCCGCCGAAGAAGATTTTCGTGCCGACGACATTGTTGGTTGTGTTGCTCAGGAGGCCGATCATGAAAAGGCCGTTGACGCCTTCCGGCTCAACACGGCCGAAGTTCGCGATGTCTGCGTCGACCGCTCCCGTTCCATTCAACACGCCATTGGACGAAATCTCGATACCGCCGTCGCTGGTGATCTGACCGCCGGAAAGTCGGAGCGTTCCCAAGCCGCCGTTCAGGTCGCCGATGCGGGTCACGCCGTGTACGACGGCCGTCGCCGGCGACGTCAGCACCACGGACGCCGATCCCGCGGACAGCACCGTGTCATTGCGGGCGATGTCGAAGTTCCGGCCGACGACGATGGCGGACTGAAATACGGAGAATGAGCCGCTGGCGCTCACATCGCCGGTGGCGCCGAGGTTGGGGGCGAGCTTGAGGTCGCGGCCGCAGTTCACGACGCCGCCGTTGGTGAGTTCGAGCGTGCCGACGCCGCTGTTGCCGATGATCACGTCGCCGGTCGTGGTCGACGTCGTCTGAAGTTTTGATCGGATAATATTCGGAAGCGAACCAGTGCCGCCGGAAATTGTGGCGGCGCCGTCGCCGGTCGCCGTAGAGCCGACGATGAAATCATCGGCCACGGTGATCTGGCCGCCGCCGAAGATTTCAAGTGTACCCGTTCCTGCACGGCCGACGTTGAGGTCGCTCGTCGCGCCGATGACGGCCACAGTCGCGCTGGCGCCGTTGACGGTCAGCACGCCGGCGCTGCCGGAGGCGTCGCCGACGTTCACGCTCGTGTTCACGGTGAGGCTGCCCGAGGCCAGGGTCAGATCGCCATTGTCGCCGCTGACATCGCCGATGTCGAAGCCGCCTGTGACGGTGTGCGGGACGGTGGCGTTCATGGTGACGTTGCCGCGCTTGTAGGTGTGGGATTGAACCGTCGCGACCGAGGCGGGGTACGAGAC
>CALLKH010000467.1 GCA_938008425.1 uncultured Planctomycetaceae bacterium
GGCCCGTGAACGCCTCCCAAGATTCCTGTGGTGTGACAAATCGACCCTCGGCATCCGTGGTCCAGACCACCGATGTCAGCACGCTGACCAGTGCACCATACCGCGCCTCGCGTTCCTGAATCGCCTCCTGGGCGCGAACGCGCTCGGTGATATCCAGCGTGATTCCGACAATCTGAGTCGGATTACCGCCCTCGTCGCGAATGATGTCTGCTTCCTGGTGAACCCAGCAGATCTCTCCATCGCGTCGAATGATGCGATGGTCGAAGCTGTACCGCGCCTCGCCCGCCAGGGCGGCGTCGGCCTGCTCCCGAACCCATTCGCGATCGTTGGGATGGACGAATTCGAAGAACGACTCAACGCGCTGATCGAACTCTTCCTCGGTCAGGCCGAAGATGCGATGCGTGCCGATGGACCAACGAACCCGCCCCTCCGCGACCGGGTCGGACCACCAGCTTCCGATCCGGCCGATCTCCTGCGCTTTTTCAAGGAGCTCACGACTTTCACGCAGCTCCCGCTCAGCAACGACGCGCGCCGTGATGTCACGCAAGATGACGGTGAAGAAGTGCCGCCCGCCGGCATCCATCTGGGAGATCGACGCTTCGATGGGAAACTCCTGGCCATCGGATCTGCGGCCATAGATTGAACCCAGTGCTCCCATTCGCCGGGTGGTCTCGCCATCGGCCCTGAACCTGCGGATGTGACTGGCATGCTCGGCCTGGTAACGGGCGGGGATAAAGTTGTCCACCGGCTCGCCGATGACGTCGCTCGCACGAACCTTGAACATATTCTCCGCCGCGGCATTGAAAAGCACGACTCGCTGTTCCTCGTCGATGGTGATGATGGCATCCATCGCGCTGTTGACTACGCCCATGAACTGTTCACGACTCTCAACCAGCTCGCGCTCGGCCCGCTTTCGCTTGGTGATATCGGTGAATGTTCCGATGGTGCCGTGGACGCGGCCGTCCGGGCCGAAGAGCGGCACCCCGCAGACGATCACGTGCCGACGGTGCCCCTTTCGGCTGATCAACTCCGTTTCGTAGGTGCTGACCTGCCCCTCCGCACGGCGGCTCAGTTGTTCGGCGATAAGAGACATGCTCTGCGGCGAGAAGAACTCATCCACTCTCGTGCCGACGAGGGACTCGGGGCTGGGCACATCCAGCATCTTGGCCATTGCGGTATTGGCATAAACGGTCTCACGATTGATCGTGATCTCCCAGATGCCGACCGAACCGTACTCGGCGATTCCCCGAAATCTCTGTTCGCTCTCACGCAGCGCAAGTTCCGTGGACTTCTGCCGCGTGATGTCGATATGGACGCCGCGAATCATGTTCCTGCCGGAAGAGGGGCTTCGCAGTTTCATGCCGCGCGAGAGGATCCACCGGTACCCGCCGTCGCGGTGCAGAATCCGCATCTCGGTCTCGAACTGCGGCTCCTCGCTCTGGATGAACGCATGAAAGGCGTCGGTGGTCGCCGCCATGTCATCGGGATGCGTCCACTCCTGCCAGGCCTGTGCGGGATCGGGCACCTCTTCGAGTTCGTAACCCAGGTGACGCGTCCACTCGGGTGACACCGTCAGGGCATTTGTCTCGACGTCCAGTTCCCAGACGCCGACCTGCGTCGCCTCCACCGTGGTTCGCAATCGCTCCTGGCTCTCGATCAACCGCAGTTGATCCCGCTTGGCGGCGGTCACATCGACGATCAGGCCGCGAAGCAGCGTGGGCCTTCCGTTCTCCATTTCCACCGACACGTAGTCGTGGACCCAGATAACCCCGCCGTCCTTCCTGATCAGTCGATACTCAAAATCATGTGTCTCTCCTCGGGCCGTTGCGCTGGAGCAGAATCTCACGGCCTGTTCGCGGTCATCCGGGTGAATACGCTCCGCCCAGAAATCCGGCGCGCACCACTCGTCCGGGGTGTAGCCCGTCATCGTCTCCGGTTCGCCTGCGACAAAGGTGAACTGCCATGTCTTCGCGTCGGCCTCCCATGCCATGATTTTCAGGTTCTCAACCAGAAGCCTGAATCGCTGTTCGTTCTCACGCAGCGCGTTCTCGACACGCTTACGATCGGTGATGTCATCCAGCATCGCGAAAATGGCGATGGGCTGGTCATTTTCGTCGCGCAACACGCCGGTCCAAAGCTGCACGTCCATCATCCGGCCGGTCTTGTGCACGCGGCGGATATTGATTCCGCGGGCACAATGCCCATCCCAGGTCTCGCGCGCGAGCTTTGCATATTCAGCTCGCATTTCCTCGGGGACGATGGGATTCGGCTTGCCGATGACCTCGCTCGCGGTCCAGCCGAACATTTCCTCGGCGGTTCGATTCCAGGTTTGAACGACGCCATTCGAATCGAGTGAGATAAGACTGAGTGGAGAGGTTTCAATAAACGCCGTCAGCGTGTGATTGATCCGTCGAAGTTCCGCGTCGGATTCCTTGCGATCGGTGATGTCGGCGAGATAGATCAGGAAGCAATCCGGGCGCTTGTCATCGCCGAACGACAACGACGCATTCAGGCTGAACCACAGTACGCGTCCGTCCGCCGAAGCAACCCGAATCTCCATGTCGAACGACGGGATCTCGCCTCCGGCCGCCCTGCTCCAATTTGAACGAAATGCCTCCTGATCGTCGGCAACGACCAGATCCGAAAGCCGCCGATCGGCGGCTTCCACCGCGGAACGGCCGATCAATTCTCCGAACCGCTTGGGAGGCTTGATCCACCGGCCGTCGAGGTCGGCCAGACCGGTCATGATCGAGGAGACCGATTCCGCGCGCGCGACCTGGGCCTCCTGTCTTTGGAGTGCGGTGAGTGCGCGACGGTTCTCGCCAAGGACCTGCCCCAGGAAGAACACCGCGGGAATCGCAAGGAGGCTGACGCCCAGCCCCGGCAATTCGTCCATCGGAATCTTCCAGGAAAGTTCCAAGCCTTCCCCATTCTGCCGGACGAGTTGGGTCGACTGGCGAACGCCGGTCAGGAAGAGAACGACCGCCAGGAGGAGCAGTCGCCGATCACGCTGCCTGAATGAGACAAAGACGGCGAGCAGGCTCGCAGAGAACCGCAGCGCGACCGAAACCAGAACGAATACGCTCACCGAACCCAATCCTTCCGTCGCCTGTCATCCTTCCGCACTGCCCGTTCAGGACCCGCAGCTTCAACCATCAAGCCGCCGTCCGGAAAATCGACCTCGACCACTTTCCCCGAATCAAGGTCGAAGGCGCCCTGCCGGTCAAGAAACCAGTCGGTCGGCGCGCCAAATGGGCCGTCACCAATCTCCCGATGCCGCGGATTCTATCAACATCGGACAGTAGTGTTGCTGATTCTAATAAGGCTTCGGAGAATCGCCGATGTGGAAATCGAGCGCTCATTTGACTCAATTGGGGCTATAATGTCCGTCTGAGAGGTAAGCAATAAATGCTTGGCGCCAAGTCTGCAGCCCCGGAAAAGAACGCCGCCTCCCCGATCAGCGAGCACGACCGAATCAATCGGGTTCTGATCGTCGAGGACGACGCCGCCCAGCGCGCCACCCTTGCTGATATCGTCAGCCAGGAAGGCTTTGAACCGATCGCGACGGCCAACGCCGCCGAGGCCCTCGACCAGGTCCGGCGCGAGTCCTTCGGCGTCGCCATTCTGGACTTCCGCCTGCCCGATGCGACCGGCGTTCAACTGCTCGAAAAGATCAAGGCGATGAACAGCACGGCGCGGGTGATCATCCACACCGGCTACGGTTCATTCGATTCGGCCAAGGACGCGGTCAACCTCGGCGCATTCGCCTACGTCGAAAAGGGCAGGGATCCCGGGGAGCTCATGCGCCATGTCCATCGGGCGGTGCGGTCGCACTATCAGCGTTATGCCGGCGCGCTCGAGACGGAGGTCGAACGAAGAACGGTCTCCCTCAAGGAGAGCGAGGAGCGATTTCGAACCCTCGTCGAATCATATCCCGATGGCATCGCGATTCTCGACGACCATCGTTTCGTTTTTGCGAACCGGGCCTGCGCCCGACTCTTCGGGAAGTATGATCCGGCCGAGATCGTCGGAAGAAGTGTCGAGACGCTGATACCAGAATCGTATCGGCTGGCGGCGGCCTCGCGAATACAGACGATCCTCGTGCAGGACGATTCCCTGATCGTCGGCGAATTCAAGCTCAAGAGCCCCGGCGGCGTACAAACTGAGGTGGAGATTCGGGGCGTGCCGGTGCCCTTTGAGGGGCGGCGGTGCATTCAGCTCATGTGCCGAGATGTCACCGAACAGAAGAGAGCCGCCGAGCACAAACGGCTGCTTGATACCAACCTGCGTGAAACTCAGAAGATGGAAACCGCGGGACAACTCGCGGCGGGAATCGCCCACGATTTCAACAATCTCCTCACCGTGATTCTCGGCAACACCGAAATGCTCCAGGAACGAATGACGGCGGAGCAGTCCGCCGCGGGAGGAAGCCGGGCCCTCGTCGACCAGATCAATCAGGCGGGAAATCGGGCGGCGGCGCTGACCAGTCGGCTGCTGACGTTCAGCCGGCGTCAGCCGGTCAAATTGCATCACCTCGAACTGAACCGAGTCCTCGCGAACCTGAAGGATCTCCTGACCGGGGTTCTGGGAGAAACCATTCAGTATTCCTGCGAACTCGGCGATTCGCTGCCGCTGATTGTCGCGGATGTCACCCAGCTCGAGCAAATCATCATGAACTTCGCGCTGAACTCGCGCGACGCCATGCCCAACGGCGGCCGATTCAGCATCGCCACCCGAAGCCTGACACCCGACGCCTCGCTTCTTGAGAGCCAACCCGGGCTTGAAAACCGCGAGTATGTCGAACTCACTGCGACCGACACGGGAGCCGGCATCCCGCCGAACGCGCTGGAGCATGTTTTTGAACCGTTCTTCACAACCAAGCCGGCGGGAAAAGGCACCGGCCTGGGCCTTGCGACAGTTTATGGCATCGTGAGACAGGCGGGCGGCACTATTGCAGTTTCGAGCCGGGCCGGAGAAGGAACGCGATTCACCATCTACTGGCCGGTCGGCACGGGCGAGCTCACGCCGGAAGCGACTCCCGTGGCCCTGAGTAACGGCAAAGTCTCCGGAACGATCCTGCTGTGTGAAGATGACATCAGCGTTCTTGAAGTGACGAATCAAATGCTGACGGATGAAGGATTCTCAGTCCTGACAGCGCACAATGCCAAGAAGGCTGTCGAAATCGCAACCGCGCATCCGGGGCCGATCGACCTCTTGATCACCGACCTGATGATGGCCGATATGCGCGGCGACACCCTGGCACTGAAATTTCGCGAGCTTCGCAGGAACTCAAAGGTTGTCGTCATGACGGGACGTACGACGGACTTTCAGACCGAACGACTGGAGAAGCTCGGCAGTTTCGACTTCCTGACCAAGCCGTTCAAGAAATCCGATCTGCTCGCGTTGATTCGCAAGGCGATGACCGACACCAGGTGTTGAACACCTCCCACCTGACGCACCGAATCCGCCGTTCGGATTTCTACAGAATCCCGGCGAAGCGTCACACAGGCGACACCAGCCCGACCTCCGCATTCAATGCGACTGACAGCCGCACCAGCTCGGCGACGGACTCAATCCCCATTTTCCGAAGACCGTTTGCGCGATGCACATCAACCGTCTTGGGGCTGAGCGAAAGGGCAAAGGCAATCTCCTTGGTGGTCTTTCCCTCGACCATTAGATCGACGACCTCCCGTTCACGCGGCGTCAGCCGCCCGAATCGCTCGCGGGCATCGTTCTGAATTGCGCGCTGCTCGCGGAGCCGGGCATCGGCCTGAAGCGCCCGATCGATGCAGTCCAGGAGCTCGTTATTGCGAAAGGGCTTCTGAACAAAATCAACGACACCGTTTCGAAACGCCTCACGCGCCGACGCGATGTCGCCGGTTCCCGTCAGCATAATGATGGGAATCTGGATGCGTCGATCGGCAAGCTCGCGCTGAAGCTCAAGTCCGGACATTCCCGGGAGACCGATGTCTAGAATCAGGCAGCCGGGAGTCTTGGGATCATGATTGTCCAAAAAAGACTGGGCTGTTTCGTGCGACACGCACTTCCAACCGCGCGTAGCGACGAGTCGCTCAAGGAACTGACGAACGTCCGGATCGTCATCAACGACAAATACGGTCAGTTGATCGGCCATACGTTCCCCTTTTGTCTAACTGGGCGGCGATCCAACCGGCCTGCGTGCAACGAATCGCCGACACCCGATCACAGTTCCCGTATGATATTCAAAACCGCCGCAAATGTTAAGCCAAATGACTGCGCTCTCAAAAGTCCTTTTTCGCCCACGCCTTGCGCAGAACCTCTGAAATCCCGGAGCCCGCGGAACTAAGTCCGGAAATGGGCTCACTGATCAGCCGAAGTGCCCCATGATTTGGTCGGCCGGTTCATGAATTGCATGAGCGTTTCCGCCGGGTCAGTCACCCAATCGCAGCAGGATGGGTGCCTCAGCAGGGTCACCCGGGGCCGGGGTGTTACACGAGAAGGCAGGCAGTGGAATTGGCCAGTGACTCAACCACGGCGCATCCGATGATCCACCGGACAATCGCCGCACTCACAAATCGCGACTCAGGATCCTCAGCGATCGTGTTTCGAATCTGGGACAAGCCCGGTCGACCGGATACGGAGCTTCAGCCTGGAGAGCGAATCCGTCCGAACCGCTCAAGGCGCAAAGAATTGGTAGTCGATGCGGAATCCACCCGGAGCGGCCACATCCTCTTCGAACGTGAAGACCAGTAGCCCCGTCCCGGTAACCTGGCGGATGTCCGTGCGTGAACAGGTGAAATCAACGCCGAGCGAACGAACGTTTCCGACGGCCGTTCCCTCGGTGGGCTCTGCCTCAAGCGGATCCCCAAGCGGTGCGCCTGAGAAATTGACGCCCTCAATCAGTGCCCGCTGGTCGGTGATGTTGATCGCGGGGCTGTTTCGATTCTCCTCAATCAGCCGGATAAGTTCCGCGCCGCCGACGGAGAAGACGCGGCGACAGGGCTGATTGATCGTGTTACTCACCGAGTTCGCCTCAAGCCGAAGCTGGCCGAGGTTGGTAGGCAGGGTTTCCTTGTCGAGCGGGTCGTATGCTCCGAAGGTGAAGATGGCCCGGAAGTTTGTGTTGTTGATAAACT
>CALLKH010000468.1 GCA_938008425.1 uncultured Planctomycetaceae bacterium
ATCAGCTATGAGGCATTTCGCTGGGAGAACGGCGTCATCGAAGGACTGGGTGACCTGCCGGGTGGGCTATTCTGGAGCGTGGCAGCCGGCATCTCTGGTGATGGCCAGGTCATTGTCGGGGCGTCATCTTCGGCAGTTTCGAGTGACCGAGAAGCGTTTCGTTGGACTTCACAAGGAGGAATGATTGGCCTGGGTGCTCTCGCGACTGGACCCGGGAAGTCGTCTGGTGCAAATGGGGCTTCCTGGGACGGATCCGTTATCGTAGGGGGAACTTCCAGCCCGAACACTACGTCATTCGAAGCCTTCAGGTGGACCGAGGGTACCGGGATGATCGGTCTCGGTGACTTGCCAGGCGGCCAGTTTAGAAGCACCGCCAACAGCGTCTCGCCTGATGGATCAGTCATTGTTGGACAAGGGCACGGCGTGAACGGCTTTGAGGCCTTTCGATGGACTCAGTCGACGGGGATGATTGGGCTGGGCGATCTGCCTGGCGGAATATTCAATAGCGTGGCATACGCGATGTCGGACGACGGGAATACGGTTGTCGGCATCGGATATGGCGAGAATGGGACACCATCTGGTGACCATACCGCGTTTCGCTGGACTGAATCCGGCGGAATGGTCAGTCTGGGCGCGCTCACCAATGCGTGCACCAGTCAGAGCATTTGTCCCTATAGCGAAGCATTCGATGTATCCGCAGACGGGTCGATTGTCGTGGGACAGAGTCGAATCGAGGATGGAAGCACGCGGGCGTACATTTGGAGCGAGACTACCGGCATGAGACGTATTTCTTCGATTCTCGAGGACGACTTGGGAATCGACCTTGGTGGTTGGCGATTGCTAACGGCCTATGGGGTTTCGTCTGATGGATTGACGGTCGTTGGCCTGGGGTTGGATCCAAATGGAAATCATCAAGGCTGGATCGCACATGTCCCGGAGCCATCGACGGGAATCCTCGTGATTCTAATCCTCGGACCCATCGCACTGCGTCGCGTCCGACGCGGATAGACCGGGACACGAATTGAACCCTTCCATATGGGTAACCAAGGACGGGTAACCAGGGACAGTCACCTGGTTCTCGCATCACGTTTTCGCCGCACGGCGCGTTTCGACTCCTTACCTTCCTGTGCTTCCGGCAGCCGCACCGATGGCAAAGGTCGCACTCGCCGGCGAGGTGCGGGCTCAAGCTGACTTCGAAACCCGTTCTCCGCCAACGGCCGTCCGCGGTGGATCGCGACTTGCGGAAAGACCTGGGACGGTCGTCTAATTTGGGCAGGGAAACAGGAGACTGTCCTTAGCCGCCCCCTAGTTTCTCATTCAGGGTGCCCGGACCTCATCGCTTTGACTTGGGCAAGAACGGCTCGCCGAATGAACCTCAACACCGGCCTTCGGCCACCCGCCAGGCTGCTCAATCTTCTCTTTTCTACGCTTAGCCTTCGGAGGCAGCACATATAACTTCCAGTCGGGACTGAGCTCGAGCCTCAGCGTATACTCCCTTTTACGGCGGATCAGTTGAACGATATACGGACGATCATGAACATAGGGCCACAGTTTATCTATTGCAATATCCTCGTATGCGATTGATTTACCGGATTTCGTGTGCACAACAAGAGTGCCTGAACCGTGCCTGATTATGCCTTCCTCCCCTGACTCTAGTTTCCGCGATTGTTCAGTATGCATACTCTCAATTTCAACGACCTCCGATGTCTGATTCCGTATCGAGACTTGAGGCTGAAGAGGAATACATCCTGCGACAAGGACTGAAATCAGGACAAAAAGGGGCCGGGCGAATTTAATCAACATGACCTGCTCGCAGTAATTGATATTCCCTGATCTCCGCGACGGATCCGATGTCGCGGATCGAACAGGTTGAATAGCGGGATGTATAGTCATTCGGGACTTTCACCTGTTTCTACCCTTACTTCCTTCGTCGCCTGGCACGTTTCGATCTCTTACTCTCCCCCGGCTTTGGTGGTCACCCCGACGGTAGCGGCCGCAGGCGGCGGCCAAGAGAATGCTCAAGATTGCTGAAAAACCCATCCACGGCCGACGGCCCTCCACGTTGACTCGCTAGCCGCAGCTGCGCCCTAGAATTTCAGCCATGCCTCATTCGCCGATTCGGCTCGATGGTGAGGTGCCCACTCGGCGTCACTCGAGGGTTCGACGTCCGGCCGTCGAAGGAGCGTCTGCACGCGCGTCAGCTCCGCGCCCGCCAGCATGATCACCGACGAGTAATAGACCCACACGAGAAAGATGACGATCGAGCCGGCCGCGCCGTAGGCCTTGCCGAGATTCAATCGGCTCAGGTAGAGGCCCAGCAGCATCTTGCCCAGCACGAACAGCACTCCCGCCACGCCGGCGCCGAGGGCGACGTCGCGCCAGTGGAGTTTCATGTCCGGCAGGTAGCGATAGATCGCGCCGAACAGGAGCGAAATGATCAGGGCGGAGACGAAGAAGTTCACCGTCTGCCACACGAAGAGTTGCTCGGTCCATTCGTAGGAGAGCAATCGCTGCAATGCCGAGATCGACGTGGTGATCACCACCGACGCGAAGAGCAGCACGCCGACGATCAAGATCATCGCGAGCGAAAACAGCCGTTTCTTGACCGAACTCCACAGCCGGCGGCCTTTCTTCGGCTGCACCCGCCAGATGACATTGACGGCGTCTTGAAGCGACAGAAACACAATGGCCGCGGCGAAGAGCGTCGCACCCAGGCCGACGAATCCCGCGCCGAATCCGAACGAGGCCTCCTGCGCGTTGTCGAGGATCGTCCGCACCATCTCGGCGCCGGCCGGACCGAGGAAGCGGTTCATCTCGTCGATCATCTTCGCCGCAGCCGCCGGTCGGTCCCACCAGAGCCCGGCGAGCGACAGAACAATAAGGATAAGCGGGGCCATCGAGAGCAGGGTGTAGTAGGAGAGCGCCGCGGACATCCGAAGCGAATGGTGCGCGACAAACGCCGCGAGCGTTCTTCGGGCGAGAAACAAGTAGTGCTTCGGCGTCATGACGATGGCCCGGCGGCAGCCGTCAAGAGGCCGTTCAAGACGAAGCGCCGCATTTGAGACTGGGTAGGATCTTAACAGCCGCCGAAGGGACTCGAACCCTTGACCTGCGGTTTACAAAACCGCTGCTCTACCAGCTGAGCTACGGCGGCGGGCTGTTGAGAATAGACTACTTTTTCTCACCGGTGTCAAATCGGCATTGTCGGAGTGGCGATTGGGACTGCCGGCGTGCGCTGATCTCGGAACTCCGATATCGTGCCGTGCAACCGGCGGAGCGGTCCGTTTCGGCGCGATTGCGCGGATTCACTTTCAACGCGCGAGTTTCACAGACTTCCGAACTTTGGTTCGAAGAGGGGTTGGGCACTGCCTGCCCGGCGAATCGATGTGGCGACCGTCCGCCGGATCGCGTGTCAGGCCCGGTCGGCAATAGGGTCCAAAGGCGTTCTTGTTTTCCAAGACATGGAAATGCGGGATGGCCCACCTCTTTCGACGAAGACTTCGCTGCCTTCGTCGGTAACAACGGTTTCCGATGAGAGGACAATCAGCCGAGAGGATCATCAGCCGAAAGGAGCATCAGTCGAGAGGATCATCAGCCGAGAGAGTGTTCGACGCGGGGTCAGCCGCCCGTCTCGGCGTCGCGGCCAAGGGCGCTACACTTTTCAATCGACCGCCGGCCCCGCCCCGTGCTGCATTCTTGAACCGCCGTTCACACCGAAACGTCTGAATGCGTGATTGACCCGCCGCCGTCATATCCCCGCGGCAACCTGGCGAAAGTGATATCCCCGGATGGCGAGTTCGATGGCCTCGGCGAATGCGCGCCGGTGGCGGATCCACGAGCGGCAGAGGAACTTCCAGTACTCCCAGCGGCCGGACTTCACGACGCCCATGAGCCACATCGAGCGCAGCAGCGTGCGAATGTCACGGAGTCGCACGCGCATGCGCGGGCCGGACGGTCGATACTCGCGGAGGAAATTCTGGATTCGTCGGTAGTAATGCCGGGGTTGATAGAGCTCCGCGACCAGCCGGCGGTAGCCCTCGGTGAGCGCGTTTCGATCGAGCCTCGGAATAAAGTTCAGCGCGGTGCTCACGTTGTTGCCCGTGCTCTGGCTGAGCAGGCGGCCTTCATGGGTCAGTCGGGTGAAAAGACGCGTGCCGGGAAGGGCGGTGAGCATGCCGACCATCGCGGTGACGACGCCGGCCTCCTGGATGAAATCGCGTTGATGCTGAAAGATGTCAGGCTGGTCCGTGTCGAAGCCGACGATGAAGCCGCCCATGACCTGGAGGCCGGCATTGTGCATCTGCCTCACGGCGGCGACGAGATCGCGCTTCGTGTTCTGGACCTTGCCGCACGCCCCCAGGCTCGTTTCGTCCGGGCTCTCGATGCCGACAAACACGTTCTTGAATCCCGCCTCGACCATGAGATTCAGAAGCTCGGGGTCATCGACGAGGTTCAGTGACGCCTCGGTGGTGAAGGTGACTCGGGAGCGACGTACGATCCGCCAGTTGATGATGTTACGAAGGAGTGCCTTGGTCCTGGCCCGGTTTCCGATGAAGTTGTCGTCCACGATGAAGATCGCTCCGTCCCAGCCGGTTGCAAGGACGGCCTCGATTTCGTCGATCAGTTGCGTCGGCGTCTTGACGCGCGGGACGCGGCCGTAGATCGCGGTGATGTCGCAAAATTCGCAGTCAAATGGGCATCCCCTGGAGGATTGAATGGAGAGGGTGACATAGTCGCGAACCCGAAGCAGATCCCAGCGGGGCAGCGGGGTGAGGGTGAGATCGGGGCGACCGGTCGCCCGGTATTCAGGCTTGAGTTCGCCTGATCGAAGATCCGCGACAAGCGACGGCATGATCTCCTCGGCCTCGCCGATGACGCGCGCCGCGAGTTCCGGGAATCGCTCGTGGCCCGTGGTGATGAGCGGGCCGCCGGCGACGACGGGCTTCTGGAGTGCCATGGCGCGTGCAACGACCTCGCGCATCGATTCCTCGTGCACGATCATGGCGGAGATGAAGACGGCATCGGCCCATCGCAGTTCGGCGTCTCGGAGGTTCCTGACGTTCAGGTCCACGAGCTTGAGATTCCATTCGCGGGGCAGCATGGCCGCGACGGTCAGCAGGCCGAGCGGCGGAAATGCGGCCTTCCTGCCGACGAGACGCAGGACATGACTGAAACTCCAGAAGGTATCCGGGGTGCGGGGGGAAACGAGCAGAATATTCATCAACATCCTCTTCGGGCAGCAATCTGAAGGATCGAGGCGATCGTTCGAAGTTGCCGAATGCCCGACCGTCGCCCGGGGTCGAGCCATTCCAATAAATTGTAGTTCGTGCGTCCGGGTGCAGGTTGAGTGGCGCCGCTGGTTGACGGCGCACTACGGTTCCAGCAGTTTCTGGATGAACAACACGAGGTCCGCTTCATTCACGACCGGGTCGTTCTGCATGTTGGCGGCACAGAATGCGCCCGTCGCCGGACCATTGGAGTTTCGCAGCAGCACATCGACAAAGGGAGCGATGTCGCCGCCGTTCACGAGTCCGTCCGTGTTGACGTCGCCCGAACCGGGAAGCTGGCAGTGGGCGATGACCACCTCGGATTGTTCCATCAGGTAGCCGAAGTGCGGCGCCTGGATGTCGCCGAGGGGATTGCCGTGGCCGTCCAGCGTCCACTGTTTTGCATCGACCAGTGCGCGCCACGCCCTGCGATAAACGAGCCGGGCCCTGACGCGAAGGTCGACGTTTCCGGGCGGAATGTTGAATGAATAGGAGGTCACGTCGGTCTGCAAAGCCTCCAGCCGGGTGTCGAACAGGATTCCCGTTGCATCGGTGAAGAATGTGGGGCTGTCGTTGTTCGCGTCGTGATTGACCTTCGCGAACATCTTGCCGGGTCTTCCGGCGTAGTAGCCCTGGGCCGGATCGCCGACGCCGCCGAGATCATGAACCGTCTGCGTGCCCTGGAATGGCAGCAGGTCGTTGATGGGACTCAGCCCGTCGGGCCAGGCCTCGACGAGCAGGATCATATTCCTCGTCGTGACGCCCGTCGGCACGTGGTGGCCGGTCTTGTCATTCGTGATGGTGACATCGACATTGAGCGTCGAGCCGGAGACAGTTGACTCGAATGTCATGGTGACGGCGTTCTCGAAGAACTCCTGGGTCGTTCCGCGGATGTTATGCGAGCGAATGA
>CALLKH010000469.1 GCA_938008425.1 uncultured Planctomycetaceae bacterium
ACGATCACAAGGACGCCCCGTTTCATATATCTTCATGGCGACGGCCGTTCGCGTCACCATGTTCGAGGATGGCGCGATCGAAAACTGGAATCTGAGAAACGCGCCAGCCAGGTCGCGTTTCGAGGTGAATCATCCCGCTTGCCGGCCGACGCCGAAGCCTCACCAGATTTCCGGCAAGGAACGAGCTCAGTGAAAATGCACGAACTACTGGGGTCGGAGTTGCGATGGAATCCCGCCGTTACCTTCGCGTTCGCCTGTACTCACTCAGCCCTTGTGTTCGTCTCGGCCTCTTGTAGCAGCGCCGCCGCCGCAATGGCATGGAGTGTATACGGCCTCGGTCTTTTCGGAATTGCCTATTGCGGCGTCGCGGTTGCGTTAAATGGAAACTGGCTGCGTCATACTCCAACTTTGCTCGTACTCTTTCCAGCCGGCGTCATTCTCATCTCAAGGTTCAAGCGACCGGTTGGGAATGAGGGATTGGCGACCATGACGTTGGCTTCCCAGTTGCTGATCTCGACTGGCACCGGGATTCTCGGGATCATCCTTCGATCTGCGAAGGCGGCGGTCTACGGATTTCGGCGAATCCCTGACGGTTGTTGCAAGCGGTGTGGATATGACTTGAGGGGAAACACAAGCGGAGTCTGTTCCGAGTGCGGCATGGCCCGCTCGAACTAAACGATCCGGGAGTAAAGGTGACCCAGTCCGTGGCAATGACCGACTACCCCACTCTCGTCATCTCATACAACTCAAACTTCTCCACCGCCCCCTCGGTCGCCGCCTTGAAGGCCTTGAGGTGCGGGGCGGCCATGTGCTGCTGCCACTCTTCTCGCGAATCCCAGTTCTCGTAGAACATGAAGTGCGCCGGGTTTTCGTTGTCCTGGTGCAGATCGTACTGCACGCAGCCCGGTTCGGACCGGGTCGTGTCGATGAGCCCGGTCAGTTCCGCTTTGACCAGATCGACCTTGTCCGGCCGGGCGGTGATGTGTGCGACGATGGTGAGGTTGGGCATGGGAGTCTCCATTACATAGTTTAACCATGCGGATCGGCCGGGCGACGATGAAATGCGCGCCATCATCATCCGTCGCCGCATTCATCCGTCCCCCATCCCCGCTGCGCAGGGGATGGGGCACCCGTTCGATCATGACTGATCTGCGATCGACCGGTGAAACACGTCCTTCCCATCCCCGTCCGCATAGAAATCCGGGAATGTCGCCACGATGCGGTACCCGCACTTTTCGTAGAACCGCCGCGTCGGAGTGTACAACTCGCGCGTCGAAGTCTCGATGTAGATGCGCCGACCGCCCAGTTGCTCGACCGCCGCCTCCACGCGGCGCATCAGTTCGACGCCGATGCCCTGCCCGCGGCACGAATTGTCCACGACGATCCAGTACAGGTCGTAACTTGAGAGCGTGCACGGGATCAGGCCGAAGCAAGCATAACCGACGGTCCCGCCGCCTGACTCGGCGAAGATGAACGAATACCCCGAGGCCGCGCCCTTCTCGAGCGTCTCCGTCACCAGTTCGACCGCCACCGGCACCTCGTCGTCGCGAAAGAACCCGGACGACGCGACCAGGCGGCGCACCTCCTCAGCGTCGCTCTGGAGAAGATGGGTTCGAAAGGTGAGTTCCAAGATGGCAGTCCTTGATTCCGACATCACTGCTCCCGCCGGCGACTCTTCGCCCGGCAGGGCGCTCGATCGTTGCCAGGGACTTCAGTCCCTGAACCGGCTGAACGCCCACTCATTTCCCATTCCCCTTCGACCGCGCCGACGCCGGGCGGCCATTCACCGCTGCCGGATCGGCCGCGTTCACTGCCATCTCAAGCCCGACGAAGAACGACCGTGCGTTGATGCCGAGCGTTCGCGTGCGGTAGCCGCCCTCCTGAACCACCAGCGTCGGCAGGCGCAGGCCGCCGATCAACCGGCCGTTCGCCTCGAGGTCGTCGGGCGTGAGCGTCCACGTCCCCGTCGGGTCGCCCTTCGCGGTGTCGAGGCCGAGCGAGACGATGAGAAAATTCGGCGCGAACTCCCGGATGCGGGCCAGCGCCTTCTGAAGCGCCGCGCGATACTTCGCCCCGTCCACGACTTCGGGCAGCGAGATGTTGAGGTTGAACCCCGCGCCCTCGCCCTCGCCGAGCTCATCTTCAAACCCGCTGAAGTACGGGTACGCGAAGCTCGGATCGCCATGAATCGACACGGTGAGCACATCGGCGCGCGAATAGAAAATCCGCTCCTGGCCGTTGCCGTGGTGATAGTCGACATCGAGGATCGCGACGCGGCCCTGCTCACACATCATCTGCGCCGCGACCGCCGCGTTGTTGAAATAGCAGAAGCCGCCAAAGGCGCGATGCTCGGCATGATGCCCGGGCGGGCGCACGAGTGCATAGGCGATGCGCTCGCCCTGCATCACCGCGGCGGCGGCGGTCAGCGTGCAATCGACCGCCCGCTTGGCGGCGATGTAGGCGTTTTCATTCAGCGGCGTGAACGTGTCGATGCAGTAGTAGCCGGCGCGAATCGCCAACTCCTTCGGCGGCCGGGCCTCGTTGCGAATCGGGAAGACGTAGGGATACACCGACTTGCCCGGCGCGACGTTGCCGCAGACCCGTTTGAGATAGTCCACGAAGCCGCCGTCGTGAACCGCGCGGATTCTCGACTCCGGAAACTCCTTCGGCTCCACGCGAACGAAGAGGCCGCTCGGTTCGAGTTCCTTCAGAATGGCCTTCACGCGTGCCGGGGCCTCGACATAGCCGCGCTCGCGGATGTGATGAATCTCATGGCGATCGTTGACCACCAGTGGAATCTTCGGCCGCGAAGCGCCGTTCGGCTTTGTCGACGGCGCCGTCGACTTCACGTATTTGGGTTCCCGGGTGCGGATCGGATCATCGACGATCGACGCCACCACGCAGTCCACATACGCCGGTGGACAAAGATAGGCATACTTGCCTTCCAGAATCGCCCGGACGATCTTTCTCGCGTGTGCGCGAGACGGCGCCTTGCCCGAGTCCAGATCGTCGAAGACCAGCCGGGGCTGCGCCTCGGTATTGCCCTGCTTGACGGGCAGTTCGTACTCCGTATTGATGATCGGCCGCGCGCCGTACCGCTCGTAGAACCTCAGCCGGGCGATGTTGTCCCGCAGAAGCGCCGCGTCTTTCACCTTATTCGCGTCATCCGAGAGGCACTCGAAAAACATGCCGCAGACGTCGAGATCGCGGGCGAAATCCCGCACCCGCTCGTACAGCGCCCCGCCGATGCCGCCGCCCACCTTGTTGGTCTCCGTCGCAACGAAGTCGAGAAAGCAGAACTTGAGCACCGGATCATGCAGCAGCAGCGCGAAACCTCGAACGCGCCCCTTGATGTCATCCGCGACGAAGAGCAGCGATCGAAACCGGCTGGTCTGCGGATTGCGCAGCCGCGACGGCAGGTCGTCGACCTCCTCGGCTCGAAGCAATGGAAACTGGGCGCGCAGGATTTCCTGCACCTGCGCGATCTCGCGGCGGTCGAGCGGCAGCACGTCATCGATGATTCGACGAATTCGGAACATTTGCATCCTCCGCCGTGGGCAACGAACCGCCCCACGACGCATTTCGACGGCGACGGCGGCATCCCCGTCGCATGCCATCCGTTCCCCAACCCCGGCCTTCGGCGCGGGGCGGGGCACTCAGCGGGCGTGCACAGCGTCCGCCGGATCGCAACAAAGCTCAAACCGCCTCCGCGATGATCCGGTTGAAGACTTCCAGCTCGCTCAATTCCGCCCGCGCGGCGGCCGCCATGAACCCGGCGTCCGGCGACAGGCACGGATTGGCATTGATCTCCAGAATGTACGGATTGCCGGCCGCATCGACGCGAAAGTCGACGCGGGCGTATCCGCGCAGCCCGAAGAGCTTCCAGCATTCACGCGAAATGCGGACGAGCGTCGCCAGCAGCGCCCGGTCCGCGGCGGCAAACTCAAATGATCGCTGCGTATTCTGATAATCGGGCGACGACTCGTCCCACTTCGCGGCGTAGCCGACGATGCGCGGCCGGCCCGGCGCGAAATCGATGAAACGAATCTCAGCGGGCGGCAACACATCCGCCTCGCCGTCGCCGCGACCCAATAGCGCGAGATTGAACTCCCGCCCGTCGACATAGGCCTCGGCGAACGCCTCGCCGCCGAGATCATTGCGCCGCCGAAGTATCTCCGCGCTGAGTTCCTCGACACTGCGGGCCTCGACGACCGAGTCATCACTCAGCCCGAGCGACGCCTCCTCCCAGACGGACTTGATCACGAATCGGCCCGGCAATTTGTCCGGCATTCGACCCTGACCGATCTCGGTGCACCACGCGGGCGTCGGCAGGCGGTTCGCCTCAAGCCACCGCTTGGTGAGCAGCTTGGACGTTGTCACGAACATCGCTTCGGTGCGGGCGCCGGTGTATGGAATGCGAAACGTATCGAGGAGCGCCGGCGCGAGGTGGATCAGCCGCCCTTCGCCGCCGATGGATTCGACCAGATTGAAAATGATGTCCGGGCGATGTGCCGCAATGCGGGCGCGGACCTCGTCGAGATTCGCCGTCATCGCCAGCCGATCGATCTGGTGGCCGGCGCGGGCGAGAACCCCGCCGATGAATTCAAGCTGCGTCAGGGCATCGGCCACGTCCGGGCGGGCATCGGCCGGAATCTGATCATGTAGAAAGAGGATTTTCATCTTCCGCCGTCATCCGCGTGTATTAAACGACGAATTCCCGCGATCCGAAAGTCGGCCGGGAAATCTCATCGTCCGTCACGCGGATTGTTCGGCTCATCCGACCGGACAGGCCGACCTTCGAACGGCCATCTTCGCGAGCCCCGTTCGCTCCAGCGCCGAGTCCATGATCATTCGCATAAGCTCGGCATAGGATATTCCGTAGAGCGTGCAGATGATCGGCAGATCGGAATGCTCGGGGTGCAGGCCGGCCAGCGGATTGACTTCAAGAAACTTCACCTCGCCGCGGGCGTCCGCGCGAACATCAACCCGGCCGCCGTCGCGACAACCGAGAATGCGATACGCCTCCAGCGAAACTTCTTCCGCCCGCCGGGCCATATCGTCATCGGCTCTCTGGTATTTGACGAGTTCCTCGCAGTGTTCCTTGTTGGTGTAGGTGTAGATCTCCGGATCGGCCTGATCAAGGAGGATGATCTCCATCGTTCCGACCACGCGGGCGGAGGAACCCGTTCCCACGATGCCGACAGTGAATTCGCGCCCCGGCAGGAAGGTCTCGACCAGCACGGGCTGTCGATATTCCGCCAGCAACCTGACGCATGCGGCCCGAAGCTCCGCCGGCGACTTAATCTTCGAGGTGCGATCGATCCCTTTCGCGGTGCCCTCCGCGACGGGCTTGGCAAAGACGGGAAACGGCAGATCGACGCGGGCGATGTCGCTCTCATTCTCGACGACGAAGAAGTCGGCCGTCGGCACGCCGGCGTCGCGGACGACGCGTTTGGCGTGGCCCTTGTGCAGCGTGAGCGCGTTCACAAGCGGATCGGAAAAGACATACGGAATCTCGTACGCATCAAGCAGCGCCGGCACCTGCGACTCGCGGCCGATGCCGTGCATCCCCTCTGCGATGTTGAAGACGAAATCCCATCGATCGCCCCGCGCCACGCGCTCGACGAGATGCCTGAAGTGCCCGATGCGATCGGTTTCGAATCCCATCTCGCGAATCGCGCGCTCGATGGCGTCGATCGTATCCGGCCGGTCGAACTCGGCCGTTTCCAGTTCGCCGTAGCCCTCGGCGAGATAATCGGTACGCAGGTCGTAGGTAAGTCCGACTTTCATGGCATTCCCCAATTCGGGCATGACCCCGGGCCGGCCTCCGCGCGTTCGCGGCGCGTGGCCCCGTTCAGCTAAAGATACAAAACACGACCGCGCGCTCACACGGCCGTTAATTTCAATGTTGGATCACTTCGCCCCAAGGGGATCGTGATAGCGATACTGCTTGCCTTCGTAGTTGCGAAGCACGACATCGTCGCCGTCGCGGCCGACGAAATAGTCGGGCACGAGCGGAATCTTGCCGCCGCCGCCCGGTGCGTCGATGACAAACTGCGGCACGCCGTAGCCGGTGGTATGGCCGCGAAGGCCCTCGATGATCTCGAGCCCCTTCTCCACCGATGTGCGGAAGTGCTTGCTGCCGCTGATCGGATCGCACTGGTAGAGGTAGTACGGCCGCACGCGGGCCATCAGAAGCTTATGAACGAGGTCCTTCATCGTCTCGACGCTGTCGTTCACGCCGCGCGAAAGCACCGTCTGGCTGCCGAGCGGAATGCCCGCATCGGCGAGCCGCCCGCAGGCCTGCACGACTTCCGGCGTCACTTCCACCGGGTGCATGAAGTGAACGCTCATCCAGAGCGGGTGATACTTGCGAAGCATCCTGGTCAGCGCCGGCGTGATCCGCTGCGGCAGAACGGCCGGAATCTTCGTGCCGATGCGAATGAACTCGACATGCTTGATCGCGCGAAGCCGCGAGATGATCCACTCCAGCTTGTCGTCGTTCATGCTCAGCGGATCGCCGCCCGACAGCAGCACGTCGCGAATCTGGGGATTTGCCGCGATGTAGTCGATCGCCCGCTGATGCTGCGACGCGTTGAAATGGTACTCGCCGGTCTGGCCGACCATGCGGGCCCGCGTGCAGTAGCGGCAATACGTCGCGCAGAAATTGGTGACGAGAAACAGCACGCGATCCGGATAGCGGTGCACGAGGCCCGGCACCGGCATGTGGCTGTCTTCCGCCAATGGGTCGTCGGCCTCGCCGGGCGATGTGACGAACTCGGCGGTGACGGGGATCATCTGCTTTCGCGTCGGGTCGTACGGATCGACGGGATCCATCAGCGACGCGTAGTACGGCGTGATGCCGACCGGAAGGTGGCCGCCAAGACGGGAGATCGCCTCGGTCTCGTCCACGCTCAGCTGAACGAGTCGGCCGATGCCCTTCAGATCGCGCACGCGCGATCGAAGCTGCCAGAGCCAGTCGTTCCACTCGGCGTCGGTCGTGTCGGGATAGAACGCGCGGCGAAACGCAGCGGTCCGCTCGCTGATGACGAACGGCGACTTGGCGGCGCGTCGGCGAACCGGCGTGCGCACAAAGTCATCCTTTTCGCGTCGACGTCGCGAGAGCGTGGGTTCGGCATTCCGTGTGAGATCAATTCCCGGATCGAGAATCTGCAGAGAGAGTACGTGTCCGGACGGACTGGGAGGCTCCGGATCGGAGCTCGGGAGTTGTTCGATCATTGCTCATCTGTTGAAGTGGCGATGCAGTCCAGTCTACATTCGCATACACGCGAATGAGCCGTTCGTCGCTGGGACCGCGCCGCTCAAGTCCTCTCATCGAGAGAAAAGTATATCACGGATCAGGAAAGTCAAGGAGATTCCAAGAATTGAATGCAATTGAGTCGCCCGACGTCCTCTTATTCGGAGCGTCGCGCCAGGCTCCGGGCAGCGCCGTTCGTGATGCCGGACCCCTCACGGATGATCAACACTCGGTCGACGCCGGCTGGCTGGACATTCTCCGTCGCGCCGCTCGGCCATCGAATCGTCAGCCGCTCGATCTCCGTCGCCGCGCCCAGTCCGAACGTCACCGGCAATTCCACCTGGGACGCATAACTGCGCGTCGGCGACACCACGCGCCGCTGCGTGACGCCTTCGGCCGACAGTTCAACCGTCGCACCGATCGCATCGCGATTGCTCGTCGTGCCGATCAACTTCACCCGCAGCCAATGATTAGCAAGCGATTGATCATTTCGCAGTAGCATCGGCTTTCCGCGCGCCTGGGTCAGTAGAATGTCGAGGTCCCCGTCTTCGTCCATGTCGGCATAGGCCGCACCCCGCCCGACGATCGGCCGCGCCAGATCGCCAAGCTTCTCCGCGGGAATCTCGAGGAAGCAGGACCGAGAGTCCGGACCCGCATTCCAGAAAAGCTGGGCAGGCTGCTCGTATTGCTGGCTGGGCTGCACCTTGTTGATCTCTTCTTCCAGATGGCCATTGCACTGGAGGAGATCAATCCGGCCGTCGAGATCGAAGTCGAAGAAGAACAGGCCGAACGACAGCGCCGCCCGCGTCGGACCGCCCAGACCTTCGGCCACCGCCGCGTCGGTGTACGACAGGTGATCGCGCTCGGCGACGTAGAACGAAGTCATTTCGTTTGCGAAGTTTCCGATGGCGATGCCGAGGCCGTTTTCATTCCGGACGTCGGCCGCGTCGATGCCCATCGCGCCGGTCGAATTGCCCATGGAGTCATAGGCGATGCCCGCTTCGGCGCCGATCTCCTCAAAGACATTCCCGCCCTTGTTGTGAAAAACGAAATTCTGGACCGTGTCGTTGGCGACGATCACATCCATTCGGTTGTCGCGATCGAGATCGATGAAGCACAGGCCGAGCGCCTTGCCGACCGGGACGCCCGTCGCGCGATTCAGCACGTGAATGCCGGCGGACTCGGAGACATCCTTGAACGTTCCGTCGCCGTTGTTGACGTACAGATACGACTGCGCGCCTTCAAAATTCGTCGGGACGCCGTAGGCACGCCCGACACCCGTGAGCCGATAATCCACGGCGAAATCGATCTCCCGCGACCATTTCACATAGTGGCTCACGAACAGGTCGAGATCGCCGTCGCCGTCTGAATCGAAGAACCCGGCCGCGACGCTCCAGCCGGCCGGGTCGCCGCCGACGCCGGCCGCCGACGTCACATCCTCGAACCGGCCGCCCGCGTTCCTGAAGAGACGATTGCCGCCGACACAAGTCACGTACACATCCGCGTCGCCGTCATTGTCGTAATCCGCGACGGCCACCCCCATGGCCATGAGCGACACATCGAGGCCAGAGCCGGCCGTCACGTCGTCGAACTGACCGGCGCCGTTATTTCGGTAGAGCCTGGAAGTCGGAAGCGGACCGGTGTGATCGGCCGCCGCCTCGGGCCAGTACGTCCCGTTGACGAGCAGAATGTCCTGGTCACCGTCGCCGTCGTAATCGAGGAAGGCGCAGCCGCCCCCCATCGTCTCGGGCAGGAGCTTTTCTCCGGTCGCGCCGTTCTCACGAACAAAGTCGATACCCGCCGCGACCGTCACCTCGGTGAACCGCACCGGCGGCGCTTCAACAGCCTTCTCAACCCGTTCCGGCACCACGAACACGTTTTTCCGCTCGGGCGCGACGGCCGGCGCCTTCTGAAGCTGCCAGACGGTCAGCCCGACACCCGCGCCGATCGCGAGAAATACAACCAGCGACCACCGGAACGCCTTGCCGACGATCGCATCATCCTCCGGCACCCATTCATCAGGTGCGCCCGGATCGGTATCCACTTGTGGTTCGACATTCGGGTCTGTTCTTGTCACTTCATCTCCCGTGTTCGCCGCCAGATGAGAAGCCGCCGGCCTGGATCGGCTCGTCAGCGCGAATCGTCGGACACCGTGCGCACACGATGATCGGACCGGACCGCCGCCTCCTGCCGCGGCGACGGCTTTCCGCTGAGGGCGATGTCGGGCGGCAGCTCGTACGCGTCGGGCCTCTGAAGGTCATAGATTACGACCGCCTCGGCGGCGTGGTTGGCAGCCGGGTACCGCATTCGCGCGGCGGCGATGGCCTTGTCCATGGCGTTGTCATCGGTCTTGTACTTGGCATGTTCCGCCCGATGCTGGGCGGATTTTTCAACGTCTCCAAGATCGCGGTAGATCAGCGAGAGGTTGTAGTGGGCGGTCATGTTCTCCGCGTCATAACCGAGCACGCGCTCGAAGTAGCTCAGCGCCTCCGTCAGGTACGCCCGCTTCTGGTCCAGCGCCTGTACGCCGCGCTCCTGCTTTGACCGCTCGTACAGCGTCTGGCCCATTTCATTGAGAACCGTGTAATCCTGCGAAAAGTCGAACCCGCGCTCGCGGCACTCCTTGGTGTCCTTCATCGCGATGACGTTCTGGAAGTTCTTGATGGCGGCATCGAGATGTCCGTTCTGCTTGTTCACCAGTCCCGTGAACCACTCGACGGACCACGGCGGCGCGGGCGGATCATTGGCCGCCGCCTCCCGGAGCGCGACCACGGCCTCGTCCAGCCGGCCTTCCTTGATGTACACGCGAGCCCGGTTCAGAGGACCATCCGGCCGCCCGAGCTTTCCAACCTCGGCAAACGCCGCCTCGGCCTGGCGAAGCTCGCCCTTGTTCGAACCCGTCTCGCCCTTGCGGAAGAGCGCGATGCCGTAGTCATTCCACCGCTGCCAGGGGTCGATCGCACACGGCCCATTCTCCGGCTCCGTCCCGACGCCTTCAACCGGGAACGTGAGCGTATCCTTCGCCAGCGTCATGATCGGCAGATCGTTGCGCGTAAACTTGTCGCCTTGAAACAGCCGCACGTAGGTTGTGTCGAACTTGCGGTAGCGAAGGCTCACGTCGACCGTAATCGGCTGATCGACATCCTCCGGCACGCGCAGGTGATAGTGAACGACATCGGCCGCGCCGGGCGGAATCTGATGGCTGTAGAGCGGCAAAAAGATGTCCTCTGCATTGCGCCGGTCGATTCGAAACCCGCGGCGGTCGATCACGAATGCGTTCACGAAATGCGACCACGGATCCACCTCGCCGTCGTCGTGCATGCCGCCGCTGCGACCGATCACACGCGTGCCGCTGCGCACCGTGATGTCCATCCAGACTTCATTCGAGTCGGCCGTGCCCTGCGTGAAGATGTGGCCCATCTTGACCGTACGAATCACGGTCTCCAGCAGATACGCCCGGCCGCGCCGCAGCGCGGGCACGCTGGGTCGAAGCGGCGCGATCAAGGAACCATCGATGCCGCCGCCCTCCTTGACGCCGAAGATGTCGACCCGCATGACGCCTTCGTTGAACTTCTCATGTTTCTGATTCACCCACTCGGGCATGTTCATCAGATGCGGAATGGCCGTGTTGGCGGAGGGGAACTGATGGTCATGCACTTTGAGCACGCCGTCGTTGTCGAAATCCCGGGCGCCGAAGTCCGCCGACGCCATCGTCTTCATATGGCACTGGCTGCAATTGTCGGTCGCCTTTGGCGGATAGTAGAAGCTGACGATGCCGTGGCCCGAGACGCCGCTGAGGTGATAGGGATCGAAGTGATTCTGGCCGCGAAGCCACTTGTAGGCGTTCAACTCCTCGGGCAGATGCACCTTGTGGCACGAGCTGCAGAACTCCGCCGTCTTGTGCAGCGGCTTGAGAAACGTCTTCTTATGAAACTCCGGCTTGGCGCGAACCAGCTGCCGGTTCACCCATCGCAGCGCCGGGTTCTCGCTGAAGGCGAACGGATAGTGAAGCGGCTCCTCGATGGTGTAGTCGCCGTTGCCCTTGGTGCTGTTGATGTTCGTGATCGCGTGACAGACCGTGCAGGTGATGCCCGCCTGGGCGGAGGGATCGTTCGCCAGATCGTAGTTCGGATCATCGAAATGCGGCTTGTCGAATTCGCCGCTGAAGAACGGCACCGGATCGTGACACGCCGCGCAGAAACGTGAACCCTTCACGTGGCCATCGCGATTGAACATCGCCTTGCGGGTGTTGAGCACGGAGAAGAGATACGCGGGATTGTTAAACGAACTGAATCGGTGGG
Source organism: uncultured Planctomycetaceae bacterium (assembly GCA_938008425.1). Lineage (GTDB taxonomy): Bacteria > Planctomycetota > Phycisphaerae > UBA1845 > UTPLA1 > JADJRI01. The sequence continues at coordinate 11,560 of CALLKH010000469.1, forward strand.
CGCTGACGGACCAGTTCTCATGAATGTCGGCATGGCACTGAAGGCAGTACTGGTCGTTGGTCATCGCGGCCTTGGGAATGAAGTTGCCGGTGGCCGTGCGGGAGAGCGCCGGTCGAAAATACTGGGTGCCGGAAACCGGGCCGACTTCATTCCATCGCCGCGGGTCCTGTGCGTGCAGGAAAATCATTCCAACGACGAACGCCCCCGCCACGCCCGACCAGGTGAGTCCGACGCGCCACTTGATCTTGCGGCCGGCAAGCCGATGAAGAATGAAGAGCCAGACGACGAGAAACGGGCTGATCACGTGCGCCCAATACGCGCCCGATCGAACCAGGGGCGCACGGATGTCGATAAGCCCTTCGACGCGCATCAGCACAACACCCGAGCCGAAGAGAATCAGCACGAATGCGAATAGCGCATAGCCCGCCCGCACCGCCCGACGATTGGGACGATTGTGGGCGTTGTAGATGTGGGCGAGGCCGAAGACGAGCACCGGCAGAATCATGATGAGCCCGAGCACGAGGTGCCCGAGAAACATGTACTGATAGAAATAGTCCTGGTAGGTCAGGCCGGACGAGGCTTCGAGCAGCGTGACGCTGGCGAGATAGACGGAGTTCACCCCCATCAGGGCCGTCAGGGCGAAAATGACCGAGAGAAGTACCTTGAGCCTTGGACCGACCGCCGGCAGATACTTCTTCCGGCGCTTCTGCGAAACCGGCGCGTTACCACCCGAAGTAGACATGCCTTCCCTCACTAGCCTGCGCCGAACGCACAAGAAGAACGGAGTTCGGATTTGAGCCGGTCACACCCGAACGACCGGCCATCCGTACATTTTCACATCCACGACTGATTAAATCAATCATTAACATCGGCGTGTACATCGGTGCACTTCAACCTTGCTGCAACCAAAGCGGTTCGCACCTCAATGTCGTCACGGCGCCTGCCGCGAGATCACCCCACGCCTCTCTACTCCAACAAAAAAACCGTCCCGCATGAGCGATGCTCATGCGGGACGGTCAAAGGTACTTCCTGAGTTCCGTCGACCCGACCGGGACATTATCCCGATCGGATCAGGAACGGTTCATTCAACCAAACATCATCACGGGCAGGCGCCGGTGTTGTTGAGCAACAGGTTGACGAAGCTCGGGATGTCATTGAGATCCGTCGTGGTGCTCGCATCCGTGTCACCACAGATGCAGTTCGTGCCGCCGCCGAGCAGACAAGCCACGAAGCCGGCGATATCCGCACCGTCTCGAGTATTGTCGTTGTTGACGTCGGCCGGGCAGGTCGCACAAGCGGCCACCGGGCACGGGCAAGTGACGTCAACCGTCATGCTGCCGACTGAGTTTTCGTCGAACGCAGTGATCTGAACCCAGTACTGCTGGTTGAGCACCGTCGGGGCGCAGATCTTCGAATTGAAGGTCGGCAAGCAGCTGGCGTCATCCTCGCTGCAGGCAACTTCGTCGGTCGCCGTGACCGCGAAGCAGTTGCCGTCTGCACGGGTGTACAGGGCAATCACGGTGTCATTCACCGCGCTGTTGCAGGTCGAGACTTCGACTTCGCCACCGGTGCCGGTGAAGGTCACCCAGAAGCTGCCGACGCCGTTGTCGCCACCGACGCCGCCGAAGCAGCTGAGTGCCGGAGCCGTGTCGGTAAGCGGGTCGAACCGCTCCTGCTCGGCCTGGGCGGCGTTGTTGAACGTCGTCGAGGAGTTGCAGG
>CALLKH010000470.1 GCA_938008425.1 uncultured Planctomycetaceae bacterium
CGATGCGTGGTTATAGATAATGCGCGCGTCGCCCTGGGCTGGAAATCTGTCGTTGTGAAAGTGGGCATAAATCAGAAATGCCTGGCCCAGTCCTCGCAGATTTCCCCTGCACGTGCGACTTGCGTCGTCCATCGGTTCGTTCTCAGATTTGTCCTCAACAGCGACATCCGATCCATTCCGGCCGTGTCCGCGTCCGTGAGACGACTCCACCTGAAGCTTGTACTTTCGAATGGCGCTGTAATCGCCGCAAATAATTGTAGCCTGTTCGCTTGGGGATCCCGCCTCAAATACATGAACCGACTGCACATTCTGGCCCGCACTGCGCAGGCTGATTAGCTGCCCCTGAGAATCGAGAATCGCCAGGTAGGCATGCGCATTGTCGTGTGTCCAGGAATTCGACCCTGTTTTTCTGGGCGTGTAACTCGTGATTCCGATCACGTACTCCGGCTCTCCGTCAGACGTCAAGTCACCTGCCGCGACGCAAAGCGTTGAGTTCACCTTCTTCCCGAAATTCGGTTTGTACTTCCAGATGCGTTTCCCCCTGTAGTCAAAGAGCGCTGCCGTACTCGTGGATCTGGCCCCCCAGCCGCCGTGCTTGGTTACGACGACAAACCAATTCCATTCGTCACCGGACTTGACCGGGCAGAAGGCCGACAGGGACCCCTGACCGACGCCGCGCAGGAAGATTCGCCGAGGCTTGGATTTCGTCGGAGAGAAGACGATCAGGCACGGCTCCATGCCGGCACCCGTCGATATCAATTCAGGCCGCCCGTCACCATCGAGGTCTTTTTCGCGGCTCAGATAGCCACTGACTCCAGTAGACAACGAATCCACACGAACCAGTCGCCTTGGATTGAGTTCGCCGGTCGCATGGTCATCCTCATCGGATTCATCATCCGCATCAGGAAACTCGTCGTCGTTATCCATGTCGGCGAAGTCGCTGTCCGCTTCGTCGCCCTCATCGTCCTCGCCGATCAAATCGTCCGAGTCGAACAGCGGCTCGCCCTTGAGCAACTGCTCGATGTGATCGATCAGCGATTCCTCGCCGCTGAAGCCCGTCTGGATGTATTGAACAATGCCGTTCCCGTCGATCAACACGGTGCAGGGAATGCCGGAGACTTTGTAGGCACGGGCGATCTTCCCGTCGAAGTCCTTCAACTGGCGAAAGGAAATCTCCTTCTTAGCGAGAAAACTCAACACGCGCTTCCGGGAGCCTTCGGAATCACGATTAACCCCGAGGACCGTCACCGGCTTGTCCTTGAATCGATCCGCGATTTTCTGGACATGCGGCATGGCCTGTACACACGGTCCACACCATGTCGCCCAAAAGTCCAGCAGCACCACACGATTCTTTTCTTCGCCGAGCGAAAAAGACTTGTCGTCGAAGTCCTGCGCCTCGATGGCGGGAGCCGGTTTACCGATCAGCTTCTGCTGGCTTCGTTGGTCGAATCCGCCCATTTGAAATCGCTTGACCTTACGCAGCTCATCGTCCGGCTTGAATGCAAACTGCGAGTCAGGGATTTGCTCATTCGTCCTGATGTCCCTGAGCTTCGCAATCAAGCGGGCTGACTCAATCTTCAGCTTGGGCGGACCGGTCCACTCGTCTTCTTCCTCGTCGGATTCATCCGACGCGTGCTCCTTTTCAACATCATCAATGTCCTCTTCGATCTCATCGTATGACCCCATCATTTCCTTGTAGGAGGCGGTCATGTCGAAACGAAGCTCGCGGAGCATCAGGGTCGCCGGATCGAGAACGATTTCCACGTTGACCGGCTTGGGCATCATTTCAATTGATAGACTGCCCGAGATTCGTATCTGCGATTCATCGTCCGCACCGGGGGCCGTTTCGAGCTTGAGGGACTTCAACTGCGGGAAGAGTTCGTCAATTGACGCCTCGGGCTGCATGAGGGCCTCCATGACCGGGTGCAGCATCTGACTCGCAAAGAAAGGGGAGTCATCCATCTCTCGGATGGTTTGCTTTTTCGAACTGTTCCGAATCTCGCGATACTGACCCTGATTCGGCAGGATGAGGTAAGTAGAATCAACATTGCGAACGATGCGCAGGTCTTGAGACTCGAAACAAAGTCCCTTTGCCGCATCAAAGAAGAGCGATGTTTCTCGGGTATGCTCCTGGCCGCCGTCTTCGCCGTCCGCGTCCTTCGCCACCATAATGAACGTGACTTCCAAGGAGTCCTGATACGACGAAAGTTTGCGGTACTTCGACAAACTCTCGGCAAGGATTGACTCGGCCTTTTTACCCGAAGTCGACGTGATGCCGGCATCGGCGGATGCCGGCCCTCCGAGCGCGGCGGGGGCAGCGGCCAGGATCGCCCAAACTGCCCCTGCAAGAACCTTCAGCGGGCGCAACGCAGACTTTCGGCCACCATCACTTTCGGCGTTCATGACTGTGCCTCCTTGTTCATTGACCCAAGCCAATGGCAGACTGACCCCGCGCGGAGCGCGGATTATCCGTTTCAACCCACAATAGGTATACGAAGAATGATGAGGACGGTTGTCACGACCGCTCCACTTCATATCCTGCAATCGAGTACCGGACAGAACATAAACCAGCGAAACAAACGAGATTGCCAC
>CALLKH010000471.1 GCA_938008425.1 uncultured Planctomycetaceae bacterium
ACGGTGGCGGTGATCTGCTGGAGGTTCGACGGCGTGTCCCAGTCGGCGGGAATGCCGATGGTGATGTTACTCGTCCCGACGGTGGACGGACTGAACGACGTGTTCTTGAACGTCTCATTGGTGGTAAAGGAAACCGGGCTGGTGGTGATGGTTCCCACGCCGGTGTTGGAACTGCTGACGGTCACGTTGCCCGAGGCGCCGGGTCGAAGCGCCTGATTCGTTTCGTAATTGAGCGTCGTCTGGTTGAGTCGCACCGGGCGAACCTGAACGGTCGTCGGCGCGGAGTAGGTCGTGGTCGTGAAGTCGACCGGCGTCCAGATGATGAACCCGGACGGCCGCACGGTCAGCGTGGCCGCGCCGTTGTTGTAGCCCGGCGCCGTGATGGTGAGCGTCGTGCTCTGTCCCTGCGTGAGGCCCTGAACGTAAATCGTGCCGAGGCTTGTACTCGTGACGCCGGTCAGCGTGATGTTGCCCGTGCCCAGCGTGGTGGCGCTCGTCGAGATGACGGCCACCGTCGGATCGGCCACCGTCATCGTGACATTGACGGGAGAAGGAGGCGTTGCACCGAGCCCGGGGAATATCGCCTCCTGAAGATCCTCGCCGACGATGGCGTTGCCGACGCTGATGCCGGGCGCGGTCACGTTTGCGGTGATCTGCTGGAAATTCGACGGCGTGTCCCAGCCGGCGGGGGTGACGACGCCGATCGTCGTCGAACCGGAGCCGACCGGATTGAAGCTGAGGTTCTTGAAGAACTCATTCGATGCGAACGAGGCCGGGCTGCCGGTGATCGTTCCGACCGACGTCATGGAACTCGTCATGTTGACGTTGGCGGAGACGCCGCCGCGAATGGACTGATTGGCCACATAGTTCAACGTGGTGGGATGGAGTCTCACCGGTCGAACCTGAACCGTGGTGGCCGCTGAGAAGGTGGTGGTGTTGATGACCGTCGGCGTCCAGATGATGAAGCCGGACGGGTCGACCACGACGTTGGCGAACGCGTCGGCGTAACCCGCGGCCTGGGCGTGAAGCGTGGTGGTTCCGCCGGAAAGCCGGCCCTGGACCGTCAGGGCGGGAAGTGACGTGCTGGTGACGCCGGTGAATGTCACGCCGGCGCCGCCCGCGACCGCGGGATTCGTGGTGATCGTGGCGATCGAGGGATCATTGACGGTGATGGTCACGTCAACCGGATTGGGCGGTGCAGCCTCCAGCGACATGAACATCGAGTCCTGGAGATCTTCACCGACGGTCATGTTCGACATGAAAATGCGCGGGGCCGCGACGTTGGCGGTGATCGATTGGAAGTCGCTGGGCGTGTCCCAGCCGGCCGGTTGCACGACGCTGATCGTCGAAACGCCGGCGATGAGCGGATCAAACGCGGTGGTCTTGAAGAATTCGTTGCCCGTGAAACTCAGGGGGCTCACGGTGATGACGCCGACATTGATATCCGAACTGTTCACCGTGATGTTGGCCGAAGCGCCGGCACGAAGCGGCTGGTTGGCTGCGTATGCCATCGTCGTCGGATTCAGCCGGACGGGTCGAATCTGGACCGTTGTATTCGGGGAGAATGCCGTGGTATTGATGACGGTCGGCGTCCAGATGATGAATCCGGAAGGAACGAGTGTGACCGTCGCGGTGCCGGCGCCGTAGCCGGAGGCCGTCGCGGTGATGTCGACCGTGCCGGTATTGCTCAGCGCCTGGACGTAGTACGCAGGGAGATTGGTCGTGCCGCCGAGCACCGTCACCGTCGTGCTGACGGCGCCGGGCGTCGTGGGGCTGTTTGAGACCAGCGCCTTCGTCGGGTCGGAACTGGTCAGGGTCACCACCAGGTTGCCGGCAGGCGCAGGCGACGTGAGGTTGCCGAATGCGGATTCCTGCAAGTCGTCGCCGACGGTCAGATTGGGGATGACGATGCCCTGGCTCGATACATTGGCCGTGATGGACTGGAAATCGGACGGCGTCGTGAAGCCGGCCGGTGTCACCAGGCTGACCACGGTCGATCCGCCGCCAACGGGGCTGAAGGCGGTGTTGTTGAAGAAGGAATTCGGCGCGAACGGGACAGGTGTCAGCGTGATGTTTCCTACGCCCGGCACCGAAGTCTGCACCTCGACGCCGGTGTTGAGACCGCCGCGCACGCTCTGGTTCATGGCATAAGCGAGTGTCGTCGGATTCAGGCGAACCGGGCGCAGCTGAACCGTCGTGGCGGGCTGGCCGGTGACGGTGTTGATGACGCTGGGCGTCCAGATGATGAACCCGGACGGCACGAGGGTGATCGTGGCGGTGCCGGCGCCGTAGCCGGGAGCCGTCGCGGTAATGTCGACGGTTCCGGTGTCGACGAGCGCCTGCACGTAGAACGGCGGGATACTGGTGCTTCCCGCGGCCGCGGTGACGGTTGCGAATGATCCGCCGAGCAGCGCGGGGTTTGAAGAGATGCGAACCTTGGAGGGATCGGCGCTGGTGATCGTCACCACCAGATTGCCCGCGGGCGCGGGCGAGGTGAGCGTGCCGAACGAGGCCTCCTGCAAATCCTTTCCGATAGTCTGGTTGCTGATCACGATGCCCTGGTTCGAGACGTTCGCCGCGATGGACTGATACTGAGGAGGCGTCTGGAATCCGGCGGGCGTCGCCAGCGAGAGCGTCGTCGAGCCGGCGGAAAGCGGCGTGAATTGCGGCGTTGAGAACAGGTCGCCGCCGTTGAACACTGCAGGATTCGGCGAGATCGATCCGACGGCCGGCGCCGAGTTGTTGACGGTGACCGGTACGGACAGGCCGCCTCGGACGCCCTGAAAGACATCGAGAACGAGCGTCGCTGGATTGAGCCGGCCCGAGCGAATCTGCACGCCGGTCGGCGGCAGCCCGATCACGGTGTTGATCACCGACGGCGACCAGATCGCGAACCCGGACGGAACGAAGTTGAAGGTGGCGCCGCCGTTGAGATAGCCGGGCGCCGTCGCGGTGATGCTCGCCGATCCGGAGTCGTCCAGCGCGTGAACGTAGAACGTCGGAATCGAAGTCGAACCGGCGGGCGTGGTCACCATGATGCTCGTCGCACCGGCGGCGATCGGGGTGTTCGATAGAAGCAGCCGCGATGGATCGTTGCTGGTGATTGTGACCTGAAGGTTTCCGGCCGGCGCGGCGGCGGTCAGCGTGCCGAAGACGGCGACCTGGAGGTCATCGCCGATGGTGTCGCCGGCGAGATTGATGCCGGCGGGGCCGACGTTGATGACGGCCGTCCGCTCGGGGATGCCGGACGGCGCGTGCGATGCGCGCATCGTCGTGGTGCCGAGCGCGACGCCGGTGACGTTGACGACGACGGAATTCCCGGCCGCGGGAATGAAGGCGGTGGCCGGCACCGAAGCAATGCCGGGATTGTCCGTCGACAGATTGATCGTCTGGCCGCCGACCGGAGCGGCTACTTGCAATTGCACGGTGATGGGCGTCATCTGCGACTGCACGACGTTGAGCGGTGACGGGTTGAGCGTGACGACGTTCGAAGCAACAGTCACCTGCCGCATGTCCGGCGCGAAGCCGGTGGTGGATGCCGTGATATCGACGACGCCGAGCGCGACGCCCGTTACCTGCGGATTCGTTGCGGGCGTCTGAAGTCCGGCGGGAATGAAGACCGACGGTGTTACGCTGGCGATGCCGGAGTTTGAGCTGACCAGCGTCACGACCACACCGCCGGCGGGGGCGGGTTGCGACAGGCTCAGCGGCAGCCCCGCGGTCTGGCCGGGGATCAGCTGAAGGCCGAATCCGATGCTGATGATGGCGGTGGTGACGGTGATCGGCGCGGAGCCCTGCGTGTAGCCGGGTGAATTCGCGGTCAGGGTTGTGCTTCCGAGTGCGACGCCGGTGACACTGACGGGTGCGCAGGTCTGGCCTTCGGGGATGGTTACCATTGACGGGGCGATCGTGGCGATGCCGCTGTTGTTGCTCGCCAGTGTGATGGTGACGCCGCCTGCGGGTGCGGGACTATCGAGGCAGACCGTTCCGTTGATGGTGCGGCCGATGCCGAGAAGCGGATCGTCGAGCGTGAGAGTCAGCGTCAGGTTTTGAGTCGGACACGGCCCTCCGGCGGTGAGCAGCGCAGTCACGAACGGCGCGACGTCGCCGGCCAGAGTGAGTGCGTTGTCTGAATTCATGTCCGCGCATTCGCACGGAAAGACGGCGGGTCCGCCGGTGATCATGCAATCGGTGAAGAGTTGAATATCCTCGCCATTTCGCAGGCTGTCGCCGGAGGTGTCGCCGGGGCAGGTTGGACAGACGGCGAGGGCCGGGGTTGAGCGTGCGAACACTCCGGCGGCCGCGATTAATACCAACCACGCCGCGGGGCGCATGATGTACCGGGTCATGACTGCTGCTCCTGCCTGGATGTGAGAATTCGTCTGAAAAGAAGGGGTGCGCATGGTTGATGCGCGGTCCCTCTATATTAATAACGCAGGAAATGAGGGCCGCCGCCTCAGAAGATTTGAGTTTTTTTCGGCATTCCGGATTGAAACGGCTTTCGCCGACTATTGATGTCCTCGGAAGGATGTCAGAGCGGTCAATGAGCCGCTCTTCGCAGTGATTCCTGTTCCCAAACCGCGCCTGGGGCGGTCCTGATCTGATTGCCGTGTGAGATAACCGGGCATCGCCGGTATTCCCTTGTGGCCAATCCAATCAGGCGTGCGGGTGTTCGGACGGCCGGATGGGCCTGCAATTCAGCGATTCTGAAGAACGCAATGGAGGACGGACCATGAATACTCGACGGAAGATGTGTCCGGGAATCTGGCTGGCACTGGGTCCGGTCTTTGGACTGGTCGGATGTTCGACCCAGCCCACTTTTCTTCCCGGCAATGGTCTCAATGAGGTCGGCACGATCAGCGATCCGGCCGGCAACACCTACAAGATCGTTCGAAACGCCGGCGATACGGTGAGCGTGGCCGCTGAGGGCGTCGACGGCGATCTGACGCTGACCATCGACGAGGAGGGGCGGATCACCCGCATCGGGCTCGACGACGGCTCGCACATCGACTTTCAATACGCGGAGAACGGCACGGCCGTCGTCTCGGGGACCGGGACATTTGGCGGAGAAACGGTCAGTTTCGCGTTTCCGATCACGGCGCCAAGTTCGTCGACCGGCAAGGTCATGAATCGTGCCCAGTCGACCGGCGATCCGTTTCTGGTCTGCATTGCGATTGACCTGGTCTGCGAGAACCTGGAAGAACTGATCGCCAGCTTTCTACCGGACCTGATCGATGCCATCATCGCCGAGAATCTGCCGATGTTGATTCGCGAGTACAACAAGACCGCGTTCGTTCCGCTACCGGAGAGCCTTCCCTATCCCACGGGAATCGCGGTGGTCGACAATTACATTCGCACGGAGGTGAACGCCCAGATCCAGCCGTATCTTCAACAGGCGCGGAATTTCTGCGCCCACTGGCAACTGCTTCGACTGCTGGAAATCAGTGCGTGCGATTTCTGATCCGTCGCTCGAACTCCGAAGTCGATTGAGCCGGGTGCGACGTGTATTCCCGCGGGTGTGCGGCGCGCACTACTTCGACGGCGCCTCCAGCCTCACAGTCATCGGTTCGGTCTCAAGATGACGCGCGCCGGCGATCTCGGTCGGCGGCACTAGTGCGATCCAGAGCTTCACACCGTAGGTCCCCGGCGTAATGGATACGACCTTGGGCGGTTCCACGACGGTGTTCGAGTCTCCCGCCGGCGCGGACTGTGCCCGGAGCAACCGGGCGTGGTATTCCCTGGCATCGGCGAGAATCGAATTCACTCGAAGTGTGAGTCGGCGAGACTTGCCCGGGTCGAGTTGAATACTCGGAGTGGGCTCCGGCGCCGCCGCGGCCTCCGTGGACGACGACGCTTCGTCTTTCGCCGGCTTTATGGCTTTCCCGTCTACGGCGATAATTTCAAACGGGCGGGGCGCCATCGTTGAGGAATCCTGGGCCGCGTGACTCGCACCCTTCGGCGAGAGGCCGCCGGTCGGCAGCGGCCGCAGGCTGACGGGATAGCCGTCGGCGTCGGTGACGCGCACTTGCATGAAGCCGGTTGGATCCCGAAGTTCCACCGCCGTTGTCGCGGACTTGTTGGTGAGAACGACGTCAATGGTCAGGCCGCGTTCGACATCAGTCTGAATCGAAGGAGCCTCCGCGACGACTTCAATATGATCGAGCGCGGACTTCGCCGCCTTGGGATCGGGCGGTTGTGCCGTCTTTGCGGGGTCGGAGAACATCGCTCGAATCATCTTGACCTCGTCAGCTCGAACCTCCGCGCTCATCGTGACGAACAGCGAAAGAACGGCGATCATGCATGTTCGGTTCATGATATTACACTCCAGCATATCAGTTCGTTTCATCTCATTGCTCACGGTCATCGTCGGACGGGAAACGTCCGGCGATGGTTCACCGACGCCCCGGCGTTTTCAAGGGCAGGGGTTCGGACTGCACGTCGTACCGACGCCCTGGAAGACCTGCCCAGGTCCCGCGCAGTCTGCGGGAAGTGTGCAGGTGCAGGCGGCTCCGGTGCAGCATGCGCCGCGCGTCCGCGCCGGGCAGGCCGCGCACGGTCCCCAGCAACTGTTGTCGGCGGCCGTACAGATGCTGGCCACCATGGGGTCAACAACGGCGTGCTCGGCCGTATCCGTCGGTCCTCCCGCATTATGATCATTGGCCACCAGTGTAATCACCCGGTTGAACCACGTGGTCTGCGCATCAGTGACCGCGGTGGCGTAAGCTTCAAGCGCCTTAATCTCTACAATGGCCTCCGCGCGGGTCTGACCCGTGAAAGGCACGCAAAGCGCCTCGAACGATGCCTCAATGACTCCTGCCCGCTGTTCGAGGGCGGGCTCGAATCGCGTGAGGTGAACGTTCTCATGCGCCACCACGGCGGAAAGCATATACCACATCGCGGTGGCGGCCGGGAATCCGAGCGCGCTTAACTCTGTCGCCTGGGCGCAAAAGTTGGCCTGCGTCGTATTGCCGCCAGGCCCGGGACCGGTGACCTCCATCTGGTTGGGCGGAAGCAAACGAGTCTGCATCGAATAATTGCCCGTGATCCCGGTCACCACGGCACACCACTGCCCGCTGGAGCAGTCGGCCGAAATGGTCACGGTGACGGACTCCGGAAAAGTGAGGCCGTAGGTGTTCGCGCCGAGCGGATTCGACGCAGCCACGGGTCCGTTGAGCGCGGCATTGGCCGCCACGAACGGGGTGTTGGCGGTGCTTTCGCGCACGGTCAGGGTGGCGGCGTTGCTGGTTCTCATTCCGCAGTCGTCGCTGACCTTGCAGACGATCGACGCGCCATGGTCAGCCAGTGGCACGTTGTTCAACGTCAGGGTGTTTGAATCCCCGCCGACATTGGCGCCGTTCTTGGTCCACTGGTAATGCAGCGTTCCATTTCCGGTCGCGGCGACGGTGAAGACCGCCATATCATCCACGCAGATCCTGGCGTCCGCGGGATGCATCGTGATCGTCGGCCTGAAATCGGCGCAGTTCGTTCCGATGCCCTTGAAGGTATCGTTGGCGCCGTTGCAGGCGTTCTCGGTGGTGTGCGTGCACGTGCCATCACCATGGCAGCACGCCCCGAGGCAGATGTTCGGCGTCGCGCAGGTCGTTCCCGCGCCGCGGGCCACGCCGCCCAGATCCGGGCAGCAGAAGGGATCCGCCATGATGCAGGTGCCGTCCGGGAAGCAGCAGGCCTCGCGCGGGAAGCACGGGCCGATGCCGTCCGGTGTTCCACCGGCGTCGATGCAGCAGCTCGGTTCGAGCTGGGTGCAGGTGCCGTCCTGGAAGCAGCATGCCTCGACCGGCTCGCAGGCGCCCGCGAACGGCGTTCCGCCGAGGATGTTGACGCAGCAGGCCGGGTCGGCGTTGATACAGGTGCCATTGGGCAGGCAGCACTTCTCGGGCGGTATGCAGGCGCCGGGGCCGTCGGGCGTTCCGCCGATCTTGACGCAGCATTCCGGCGCCAGATCCCGGCAGGAGCCATCGGGGAAGCAGCACGCCTCCGGCTGCGAGCAGGTGGTGCCGTCACCCTGGTAGGCGGCGGGGCCGGCCTGTTGCTTGCATTCCGCTTCAGTGGTGACGATGCACGAGCCGTCGGGAAGGCAGCAGGCTCCCGGAGTCGGATCGCACGCCGGGCAGGCGTTCGGTCCGAACGGACACGGCGGCGCCGAACTGGGCTCGCATCCGATGAGCGACCAGACCACGCAACAGGGGCTTGCACCGCAGGTCGTTTGAACACTGACCGAGCATGTTCCGCCGGGGCAGCGGGCGCCGGTGCAGACGTCGCCGAGCGACACGCCGCAATCATTGCAGGGACCATCGATACAGGTCACCTGGTAGATGCAGACGGGGTCCGGGAAGTGAATGACGTCGATGATGGTTCCCTCGGTGACGCCGTCGTCAAAGATGAGCGGAACGCTGGTGGGCCCGGACGCATGCGGCTGTTGCGGCGGATCCAGGCGCGTGATTCCCGGCGCTCGAACATCCACCGGGACCGGGTTGAAGGCACCGCCGCCGAGATTCGGCAGATCAAGTCTGACGAATACGCCGAACTGACTGTCGCCGGAGGCGAATCCGCCGGTGGGAGTTTGAATGACGTTGTTGATCTGGCCGAAGGACTGAAATGCGGGATTCAGCTGAAGGTGAACCTGACCGAGCTGGGGATGATTGCCGCTCAGGTTCATCGCGATGATTTCGGTTTGTATGGTCTGGCCCGTCGCTGCCGTCGAGGAGTAGATCGCCGTTGATATCGGCGCAGCCGCAGGTCGGGTCCCCGGTCAGCAGGCAGCCCACGAACAGGGGCAGGTCCTGTAGATTTCGGGCGTTGTCGCCGTTCATGTCGCCGGGACATCCGCAGTCCGGTCCGCCGCGCGGAGCGCCGTCGCCCGGATCACCGATGGGGGCGTCCGCAATCGGATCGGCCTGGGTGATCGTCTCGTCCAGCGGTGACATAGGGCGAATCGGTGCGATTCGCCGGGTCGGCGGACGATCCGGACTCGGCACACGCTCCACCCGATCCTGCTCGACGGCCGGCGCGGGCGATTTCTCGACCGACGGCAGTTGAGCGTGCTTGATCGGAGCGTCAGGCGGTGATTTGGCCTTGGCGTCGGCGGCCGCCTGCGGCGCGAGCCCGGCGCTGTC
>CALLKH010000472.1 GCA_938008425.1 uncultured Planctomycetaceae bacterium
CGAAGGCGGCCGCATCGCGGATCGCCGCTTCACCTGAGAGCGCGAGCCTGCTTCGCAGCGGCCGGGTGATTGTGGTCGTTGACGCTTCAGCGGCCGACGAATCGAACATACCGAAGAAGACCGCTGCTGCGGATTGAGGCGCAGTCGGCGTCGTGGCCACGTGATTGCGACAATAAACGACTGATGGCGTCAATCCCGGATGTGCGGCCCTGGAGCCCGCCCTTCTGAACTGGGGAATGCAAGTGCGACGAGAGAATCGAATATCGGGCGTTCAGTGTTCCCGGGTCGGATCGAACGTCGGACGAAGTCTGTCACCTTGGCGGCCGCCCAATTCGTTGATCCTCCGATATCAAGTCGCTATATTCGATCTTATTGTCGAGATTGCCTGATCCGACGATAGTGGTGGCGAACGAAGGGGATTTGGCCCTCCGCCGGTGCGTCCGTGCGCCAAGCGGGGTAGCGGTCACTCGGGGGTGGCATCGGCGCGCGGGCGCGCGTCGGTTTCCTGTTCGAAATGTTCGCTCGCTGAACTGGGATCACACGCGTGTTGGCGTCGCGTGAGGCCGAGAAGCGTTTGCCGTTTTCGAGTGTACCTTTACGCAGCATCTCTCGGTCAAACTCGGGGTGATGCGGCCTCCGCCAGCGAATCATGGGACCTAGCTTGCCGCGAACACTCCGTATTGGATTCATTCTCTGTCTCTTCGGCCTCATTGGGCCTTCCGGCACTTTCGCGCAATCTTCTGAAGAGGCAAATCCGACTGCGGCGACAACACAGCCCTCCGATGCCTCCACCGAATCCGACAGCGATTCGACCTCGACTTCGCCGGCGGGCGACGGGCCCGGCGCGGAATCATCCGCAGAGGAGCCTGCGGCTTCACAGCCCGCGCGCCGCGATCGTCGAGGACGCCGACCGCCCATGCCGCCCGCGAAGCCGGGAACGGTGACCAACGCAGCCATCATCGGCGGCCGGATACTCACGATGGACTCGGACGATCGCATCGTGAACGGCAGCGTCATCATTCGCGACGGCAAGATTAAGAGTGTGAGCGAAGGCGCCGGCGGTCCGCCGGGCGATCCGACCTCGATTCGCGTCGATGCGACGGGCCACTACGTGACGCCGGGTCTGATCGACGCATGGAGCGGCCTCGGCCTCAGCGCCGGCGGGCCGAATTCAGGCGGAAAGGCGTCGCTCTCGGCACTGGACGCACTGAACGGATTTGAACGACATGACTTCGAGCAGGTCATCCGCCACGGCGTGACGGCGCTGTGCGTGGAACCGCCCTCGGGCAACGGTGTCGCCGGCGCGGCAGCGCTGGTGCGAATTGAGAAAGTGGACGATCCCACGACAGCGACGACGCCGGATGTCGCGCTGGTGATTCGACTCGGGCTCGGCAACATCGGGCCGTTCGGACGACTGGCGGCGCTGAAGGCGCTGCGGGAGCAACTTGAATCCGCCCGCGACTACCGCGACGCGTGGGAGGAATACGAGGAAGAGCTCGAGAAGTACAAGAAGGACCTGAAGGCGGGCAAGACGGTCAAGCTCAAGGAAGCCGAAGAGGGCGAAAAGAAGGCCGAGGCGAAGAAGCCGACACCGCCGCCGCCCGAAGGCCGTCGCGGACGCCGCCGAGGTCGCAGCGTGGATGATGATCACGATCATGGCCACGACCATCGCCCGACGTCGGACGTGGAAGTGGGTCAGATTCCCAACGATGGTCTGCCGCGCTGCCCGCGTCACCCATGGATCGTGGTGGTCTGCTGCTGCCCCGAGGACGAGGAGCAGGAGACGCAGTGCGAGCACGACCACGTCGAGGAAGAGCCACTGCCGCACTGGCTCACGCTCGATGAAGATCGCGAAAAAGCCAAGAAGAAGGACGACAAGAGCAAGGGTGATTTCAGCAAGCCCGATCGGCCGCAGCGCGACCCGGACCAGGAAATGCTGGTCAAGGCGCTGAAGCACGAAATCCCGGTTCGCATCGAGGTCCATCGACCGGCCGACGTGCTCAATGCGCTTGAGCTCGTTCGCGAGTTCAATCTGAAGGCGACGATCAGCGGGGCGACCGGCGCGGGTTACGTCGCCACCGAGCTGGCCGACGCCGAGGTGTCGGTGCTGCTGAACGAGTTCATTCCGAGCGCGACGCTCGATACGTCGCATTCGCGCGATCTTCATTTCGAGAACGCCCGCAGGTTGGCGCATGCGAAGGTGAACCTGGTGGTCGGCACCGGCGCCGTGAGCGGGCGCCCGCGGTCGGCGTATCTCGCCCAGAATGCGGCCATCGCGGCGGGATATGGGCTTTCGAACAATGACGCGCTTCGCGCGATCACCATCAACGCGGCGCGGATGTGCGGCGTCGATGAGAAAATCGGCAGCATCGAAAAAGGCAAACTGGGCGACGTCGTGGTCTGGAAAGGCCACCCGCTGTCGCCCGATGCCGAAGTGAAATATGTCTTCGTCGGCGGTCGGCAGGTCTATCCGGCGCCGTAGGGAAGGTTTGACGTGAAGCATCGGTCGGTCACATTCGGGATTCGCAGGGTCTTCGCGGCGGCCACCGTCGTGGCGTTGCTGGGAACCAGTGCGAACGCGGAGGGGCCGACGTTCGCGGTGCGGGCGAAGGGATACGTCGATCCTGATGGGGAAGTCGTCAGAAACGTGACACTCCTCGTCGAGGACGGCAAGATCAAGAAAATCGGCAAACGCGTGCGGGCGCCGAAGGACTGGATCGTTCTGAATCGATCGGGCGAGTACCTCGCGCCGGGTCTCGTTGAAATCCATTCCGCCGTCGGCGCGATGCGTCGAACCGGCGAGGCGGCGAACTCGATCGAGGCCGGCGCCGACGCGGCAGACCTGTTCAATCAATATCACCATGATTTCGATCGCGCCGCACGGGCGGGCATCACGACCATTGTCCTCGCTCCGTCGAGTGCCCACCTGGTCGGCGGCGTGACGGCCGTCGTGAAGACAGGGGGCAGTGACCACGAAAATCGCGTGGTGAGCCCCGGGCCGCTGAAACTCTCACTCACGGCGCAGGCCTTCGCGCAGGAGCGCGTGCCGACGTCGTTGCAGGGCGCACTCGCGACACTTCGAGACATGATCGCGACGGCGCGGGCGAACAAGGACGATGCATCGCCATTCGCACACTGGGCACGCGGCGAGACGGCGGCGATTGTCGACGTCGAAGATGCCGCGACGCTTCGAATACTCGCGCGGTTCGCCCGTGAGCATTCACTGAAGTGCATCGCGCTTCATGCGAACGAAGCGGCGGACCGCATCGAGGACGCCCAGTCGCTCGGCATGCCGGTCATACTCGGGACGTATGAATTCCATGACCCCTTCCGCTACACGCGCGTGCCGGGTCTGCTTGAGAAAGCAGGCGTGGCCGTCGCGTTCACGAGCGAGCCGCCGCGGTACGCCCCCGAGTTGCTTCGGGTTGGGGCGGCCATCGCGATGAGCGAAGGGATGTCTCGAAAGGCCGCGCTGGCGGGCATGACGTCCGTGCCGGCCGGCATCGTCGGGCTGTCGAATCGCATCGGTTCGATCGAAGTCGGCAAGGATGCGGATTTCATCGTGATGGACGGCGACCCGCTGCGCCTCTCGTCGCGCGTCGAGGAAGTCTTCATCGGCGGCGAGCGCGTGTTTGACTGGAAGGCCGAGTCAGAGCGTTCGGCATCGGGGGTGCGGTGAAGATGCGAACCAGCATGCATCATAATCCGACGTCTCGATCGATCGTCGCAATCGCGACTCTGGCCGTCGCGCTGGGGTCGTCGACGTTCGCCTTCGGGCAGGACGAGGCATCGAATATTGATTCCGGCTTCCTCTTCATCAAGGCGGGCCGGGTGTACGTGTCGCCGGATCGATCCATTGAGGACGGCTGCATCATCGTTCGCGACGGCAAGATCGAGGAAATCGGCCAGCGGGCCGCCAAGCCCGAAGGCGCCCGGGTCATCGACCTCTCCGAGGGCACGCTGACCGCCGGGCTGATTGACGCGAATCTGTCCGCCGAAATTCTGGCGACCTATCGCGGACCCGAGAACGAAACCGAGTGCATTCCGCACCTGCGCGTGCTGGACGCCTTCGATGCCGGTGATCCGATGCTGGAGCGCCTCGCGGCCGGCGGCGTCACGACGGTGTACGTGGGCCCGGAGCCGAGCAGCGTCATCGGCTCGCAGGGCGCGATCCTGAGAACCGGCGGGCCGATCGAGGAACGTGTCATCCATGCGGCACGCGGCGTCAAGGCGACGATCGGCCGCGAACCGATCTTCCGCGACGGCTTCAATCGCGGACCCTTCGGCCGGGTGAGTTTCATGACCCGCCGGCCGACGACCCGCATGGGTCTCGTGTGGACGGTGCGAAAGTCGTTCCACGACGCCCACGCACTCGCCCGTGGCGAGGACACCGGATCGCGTGGCGAGGGCTCGCCGACCGACGAGGCGATCCCCATTTTGCAGGGGATTCTGAAGGGCGACGTTCCACTGCGAATCCAGGCCCGGCAGTTGCTCGATATTCAAACGGCGTTTCGCATCGGCCAGGAGTTCGGGCTTGACTTCATTCTCGAAGAGGGCACCGAGGCGCCGCGCTGCATCGAGGCCATCAAGGCGAACAACGTACCCGTGATCTACGGACCGATCTACGATTATCCGCGCGGCTTCCGGGCTTCCAGTGGCGAAGTGGACCGGCGGCGTCTCAGCGGGGCGACGGAGCTCCTCGACGCCGGTGTGACGCTCGCACTCTCGGCCGGTGATCTCGCGGCTGACGCGCCACTGGCCGAGCAGGCATCTTTCGCGATGCGCTACGGCATGACGCGAAAGCAGGCCCTGGCCGCGGTGACGACGACGCCGGCGAAAATTCTGGGGCTCGGCGAAGCGGCCGGAAAGCTTGAACGCGGGGCCGGTGCAAACCTGGTTCTCTGGACCGGCGAGCCGTTCGAAGCCACGACACGGGCGGCGCTCGTGATCGTCAACGGCCACGTGGTGTTCGATCGCACCGAAGAGGGGGAGACGAAGTGATGCTGAAAGGACGATCGATGAAAATCGCCCATTGCGGGAGAATCGGCCGCCGCGTTTCGCTGATGCTGGCGCTTGCGGTGAGTCTGTCAGTTGCCGGCGCGGCAGATGCACAGACGATTCTTTTCGAAAACGCCCGCATCGTTCCGGTCTCGTCGAAGGACATCAAGAAGGGCAGCGTGCTGGTCAAGGACGGCAAGATTGTTCGCGTGGCAGAGTCGCTGGAGGCCCCGTTCGACGCGAAGGTGATCGACTGCACCGGCAAGACGCTGTTCCCGGGCATGGTTGACCCGCACACGTGGCGCGGCATGGACGTGCCCAACGAGTCGCCGCCGGTGACGCCGTTCGTGAATGTCTATGATGCCATCGATCCGTCGCAGCTGTTCTTCGAGGACTCGCTGCGTGACGGCGTGACCTCGATTCATATCATCGCCGCCAACGATTGCGTGATCGGCGGCATGTCGCGCGTCGTTCATCCGATCGGCATGACGCCGGAGGAAATGACGACGGCCGGCCAGGTCGCTCTCAAGCTCTGCATTTCTCCCAAGAACGGCTTCGACCGCATGCTTCAGATGGCGACGTTTCGCGAGACCTTCGCGAAGCTGGACGAGTCAATGAAGTCGCTCGCTGAAAAGCGGTACGAGGACAAGCTTCGGGAGGAGGGAAAGGACCTCGATGTTCCGCCCGAGGAGGAGCAGAAGCGCGGCCGCGAGTTGATACGCGACGAGGATGTGGACGAGAAGGATCGCAACCTGCTGTGGCTGACGCAGGGCAAAATTCGGGCGTTCATCTACTGCGGCAAGGCGATGGATGTGCGGCCGGCGATTGCCCTCGCGAAGAAGCACGGCTTTTACGAGCAGACGGTGCTGGTCCTGGGGTCGGAATGCTTCAAGGCGACGGATGAACTGAAAGACGCCCGGCGGCCCGTGGTGCTCGATGCGAATCTGGTCCATCGCGAGAAGGATCCGATCACGGGCGAGGAGAAGGAAACGTTCGTTCCGCGCCAGATGGACCGCGCCGGGCTCAAGTTCGCGCTCCAGCGTCAGGCGTCGTCCTCGCTGGGCGATCGATACTTGTGGTATCAAGCGGCGCGGTGCGTCGCGGAAGGCGTTTCGCGGGACAAGGCGTTGAAGTCGATTACGCTGTGGCCGGCCGAGATGCTGGGCCTGGGCGAGCGCCTCGGCTCGATCGAATCGGGCAAGGACGCGAACATTCTCGTGCTCACCGGCGATCCGCTCGATGCCCAGACCTGGGTGGAGCATGTGTACGTGCAGGGCGAACATGTGTACGACCGCGAGGAGGACATTCGCCTCAAGAAGCTCTTCGCCAAACCGGCTGAAGAGGCCGGCCCCAGCACGAGCGAGAGCGCTCCGGCCGACGAAGAGAAGGCGGCGGAAGGCGATTCCAAGCCCGAATTGAAGAACGCCGACGATCAGCCGCGGCAGGATCAACCTCGACGCCCAGGCGAGGGTCGGCGCGGCGGTCGACGAGGCCCCGGCGGCGGACCCCGGCCGGGACCGCGCGGCGGAGAGTGATAAGCGTATTCCGGGCTGTCGGTGTCGAGTATGAGACACTGGCTTTGAACCCGGTCAGACAAGACGGACCACGATGCGATTAAGTGAATCGAACAACCTGCGACGATCCGCCCTTCGACGCATGATGCATTGCGCGTGGGTGTTCGCATCCTGCGCTGCATTCGCCGATGCGGGAATTGTTCACGCCGCCGGCCCGACTTTCATGCTGAAGGCAGGGCGCGTGTACACGATGGCCGACGGCGAGGGCTGGGTCATCGACGGCGGAATGGTCCTGGTGAAGGACGGCAGGATCGCCGAAGTCGGTCGCGACCTGACGATTCCGCCTTTCGTCGAGTTGATCGATCTGCCCGATGCGGTGGTGATGCCGGGACTGGTCTCGGCGGAATCGTGGCTGGCGGGGCAGAACCAGGGCGAGGACTCGGTCGGGGCGCAATACCGGGCGCTCGACGCCTACGATCCCTATCAGAATTACGATCGCGTCCTCGCGGGCGGCGTGACAACGGTGTATCTGAACCCCGGGCGTCATCGACTCGTCAGCGGTGTCGGCGCTGTGGTGAAGATCGGTGAGCCCGACCCGTCGGCCGTGCTCGATCCGGCCACGGATCTCGTCATCAATCTCGGCGAGCCGGCTTTCAATCCGCCGGCCAAGGAACACTGGCTTGTTCCGCCGTCGTCGGACTTCAAAATTCGACCGGACGAAATCCAGCGGCCGACGTCACGCCTGGGCCAGTTTCTCCAGTTGAACGAGTCGTTCAACGCGGCGATCGCGTACGGCGAGCAGCTGCGAAAAGGAAAGCATGCCGAGCAGCCTGAGTTCGACGCAGGGCTGGAGGCGCTGGCCGAGCGGCTTCAGAAGAAGAGCGTCCTTCGGGTTCGCGCCGATCGCGCGACGGATCTGGAGCAGGCGATCGAATTCTGCGAGGCACGCAAGCACGCCTTCGTGCTCGCCGGGGGCCGTGAGATCAGTGCAGTCGCGCGAAAGCTGCAAGACCGCTCCGCCGCGTTTGTGCTCGAAGTGCCGGTGAATCCTGCGAATCCCGGGAATGATCTCGGCGTGAATCCGGATGTGCTCGGCGACGAGCTGCGCATCGATCCCGCGCTGGAGAATTCCCGTCTTGCGATCGTGGGGCCCTCGGGCGCGCCGCATGGGGAACTGTTGTTCTACGCCGCGGTCGCGGAGGGTGGAGGACTCTCTCATCGAAAGGCGCTCGCCGCCGTGACGAGCGATGCCGCGAAGATTCTGGGCGTCGACGGCCGCGTCGGTGCGATCCGGGCGGGGCTCGATGCCGATCTCGTCGTGCTCAACGGCGAGCCGCTATCGGGCTCAACGTCGGTCTTGCGCGTGTACATCGACGGCCGCGTGCGTTTCGACGCAGCTGATGTCGGAACCGATTCACTGGTGATCAAGGCCGGTCGGGCGTGGACAGGCGATCGATGGATCGAACCCGGTGCCGTGCTGATTGAGAACGGCCGCATTGTCGCTGTCGGCGAGACGGCGCCGCAACCGCCGTTCGCCCGCGTCATCGACGCCGGTGCAGATGCCGTATTGACGCCGGGATTCATCGACGCGCGGGGCCATCTCGGTTGCGAGGGCGATCGGTCCAGCGCCGGCGCTGAAGCTTCGATCGCCAAGTCGCTCTACATGGCCGGTCCGGAGTTTGATCGCGTGAGCCGCGCCGGCGTCACGACGGTGTTCACGTCGGCCTATCGACCGGGCGGAACGGCCGCACGGATTTCGGCCATTCATACGGCCGGCGAGAATCGCGACGCGCTGATCGTCAAGGAAACGGCCGGTCTCCTGATGTCTCTGGGCGGCGCCGATCCCGAGGCGGCGGTTGGACGGCTGAAGTCGGCGCTGGGGGCGGGTAAGAAGTACGACGAAGCGTGGAAGAAGTACGAGAAGGAACTCGAGGAGTACAAGACCAAGGGGGCTCCCAAGGTCGAGGAAAAGCCCGAGCCGGAGAAGAAGCCGGAAGAGGAACAGAAGGAAAAGCCCCCCGAAGATCCAGTGACGGGTACATGGGAAGGAGAGGTCTCGGGTGCGCCGCTGCCCGAGGCTCAGGGTTTCATCGCCAAGATGAAGCTGACGGGCGACCAGGTGGAGGGCAGCCTCGAAACCATCTTCGGCGGCGGCGAGAGCGTCGGGATTCGCGGCACCTATCGTGACAAGCATCTGTCGCTGGAGGTCGAGGTCGACATCCCGATCGGCAAGGCGATGATCGAGGCCGACATCGATCGACCGGATCATCTGACAGGCACGCTCGACATCGCCGGACGGTTCCAGTTCGATCTGGATGCAACGCGGACCGAAAAGTCCGTGCCCGAGATCAAGGTCACGCGCAAGCGCAAGCAGAAGAGCGGCGACGGCCCCGAGGCCCCGAAGAAGGACGAGGCGATGGAGCCGTATCGCGACCTCTTCGCGGGCAAGATCGCGCTCATGCTCGATGTCAATTCGCGGCTCACGATCGAGGCGATTCTGCCCGTGTTTGAAAAAGAGTTCACTGTTCCGTTCGTGCTGCTCAACGCGGAAGAGGCACGATTGATCACCGACAAGCTTGCGGCCGCAAAGGTCGGCGTCGTTGTCGAGACGTCGCCGGCGAAGATGGTGAACGGCAGGGAGTATGTGCAGGCCGCGGACTTGTCGCGATCGGGAATTTCGGTGGCGTTTCAGAGCGACGCCGAGGATGGGGCTCGGCTGCTTCCCGTTCGGGTCGCGTACAAGGTTCGAAAGGGGATGGATGCGACCGCTGCGCTGCGGGCACTGACGGGAGACGCGGCGACTATGATGCAAAGCGGCGATGCGGTCGGCTATCTCAAGCCCGGATGCCGCGGCGACGTGCTGATCTTCAACGGCCCGCCGCTGGAACCGGCGACGCGACTTGATCGCGTCATCATTGACGGCAGGGAGGTGCGACGATGAGCATGCGTCCATCCATCAGTATTCTTGTGGCATTCGCCATTGTCGCCGGTCTGTTCGTTGCGGCGCGAGCGGCGGCGGCGGATGACGCCTCCGGCCCGATCGCGATCAAGGCCGCGAAGATCATCACCTGCGACGCGACCGACACGATCGTGAACAACGGCGTGGTGCTGGTTTCGAAGGGTAAGATTGAACTGATCGGCAAGGCGTCGGAGGTGAAGATTCCAAAGGGCTACCGGATCATCGAACACGATGGCTGGGTGGTGCCGGGGCTGGTCGACGCTCACAATCACATCGCCGGCAGTCTGTCGGACCTTAATGACGGCGTGTATCTCACGAACCCCGGTCTTCGCACGGTGGATGTCGTCGATCCGCGAAATGAGAATTTGGAGAACGGCCTGTCCGGCGGCGTGACCTCGGTGCTGCTGATTCCGGGCTCCGGCAACAACATGTCCGGCTTCGGCACGATCACCAAGACATTCGGCAATTCGACCGACGAGATGCTGATTCGTTCGCCCGGCTCGCTCAAGATCGCCCAGGCGGGAAATCCAGAACGCTATTGGTATGGCGTCGGCCGCACGTTCATGAACTGGAACACGCGAAACACCCTTCAGAAGGCGAAGGAGTATCACGACGAACGCACGGACTATGAACAGGGCGGCAAGAAGGATGGGCCGGCCTATGACATCGTCTGGGAGGACTTCCGCGGGCTTTTCGAGCGGAAGTATCCGGTTTCGGTTCATACGCAGATCTACCAGGTATATATGTCGACGATCACCATGCTTCGCGACCACTTCGGCCTCGATGTCATGACGGATCACTCGACGTTCGATTCGTTCAAGCTCGCGTCGCACATCAAAGAGCGCAAGATGATCCCCATCGTCGGCCCGCGGCAGTTCTATCCGGACTTTCGCGATCGAACGATCAGCGGCTGTGCATCACGCTTCCGCGAGCAGGGCGTCGAGAAGGTCGGATTCAACACCGACGCGCCGGTTATTCCGCAGGAGGATTTGTGCTACCAAGCGACGATGGCCTGCTGGTTCGGTTTCGACGACCACTACGAGGCCATCAAGGGTCTGACCCGAATCCCGGCCGAGGCGCTGGGCGTCCTGAATGAAGTCGGGAGCATCGAACCCGGCAAGGACGCGGACCTGGGCCTGTGGACCGGCAGCCCGATCGATCCGCGCGAACACTGCCAGATGACGATCGTCGACGGCAAAGTCGGCTACGACGTGAAAGTGAGACGACGAACGCGATGAGGCACGCCGATTCAGACATCCTGAGCCGAAGCCGGCGCGACACGAGCGTGTTCGCTCGCCGGATCGCTCTTGCGGCGTGCGCGTTCGCGATGCTGTCGGGCTCGGCCGGCGTTCGCGCGGGCGAGGGCGACGATCGCTACACCGTCATCAAGACAAAGAAGGCGATCACGATCTCGGGCGAGGAAATCGCAGACGCGATGATCGTGATCACCGGCGGAAAGATTGAGGCCGTCGGCAAGAAAGTGGACTATCCGTCGGACAGCCGCGTCATTGACCTGTCGAATCTGGTGGCGATGCCGGGGATGATCGATCCGCACACGTCGATCGGCCTCGCGCCGATCAATCGATCGGGCAATCAATCGCATCGGTCCGTCGCGAGTACGTATTACCCCCCGGATGACGACACGTATGAGCGGCTGCTTGAGTCCGGCTACACCATGCTGGCGCTCTATCCGCCGGGCAGCGGCGCTCCGGGGCAGTATCTTGTCCAATCGACATATCAGCCGAAGGACCACGCAGGTCTCAAGGATGCCGGACTGGTTCGCATCGCGTTCACCCGGCCGGCGTCGGACAAGCGACTGCTTCGCGATGCCCTGAAGGCGGCACAGGCTGAGATCGACAAGGAAAAGGAAGCGTCCACCAAGCCGGCCGACGGTGCGGCGTCGAAACCCGTCGCGACCTCGCAGCCCGCTTCCAAGCCTGCGGAACAGCCGACCAGTCGCCCCGCGACGCAGCCGGCGACGACCAAGCCCGCCACCACCCAGCCGGCGGCCACCAAACCGGCCGCTCCGACGATCCCGCCGCATATTCAGACCTTTGTCTCGCTCTTGAAAAAGAAAGAAGGTTTCGCGGCGCTGGTGGAACTCGGCCGGGCGTCGGATGTGCTGCACTACGCGGATGCAATCGGCGACACGTCGTTCCCGTCGGCGTACCTTTTCCCGGGTAACGACGTCAGTGACATCTTTAACGTCGTCGATCATGAACTGCTCGGCGGCGCGAATGCCCTCGTGGCGATCAGACCGGTTCTGATGAATGAGCCGATGACGGTCAATCCCTACAACGCCGCGAAGATCTTCATTGAGGCGGGATGCACGGTCGCATTCTTTCCTGCTTCGGAGTCTGTCGAGGAGCATGAGCGGATGCTTGAGCGGCTGGCCATGATGGTTCGCACCGGCATGGATCGAAAGGATGCGCTGAAGGCGGTGACGCTCAATGCCGCGAAGCTCATTCAGATGGACAAGGAATACGGCGCGATCGCCAAGGACAAGTGGGCGGATCTGATTTTCCTCAACGGCGATCCGCTGGATCCCGGCGTCGAAGTGAAACGCGTGATGATTCACGGCGACCTCGTCTGGGACGCGGCGAAGTCGCGCCAGGCCAAACGATAGGATTGAGACACAATAGCATGCGATATTCGTGGCTGGTCATTCTGATACTGATTCTCGCTCCGACGCTCGGACTCTCGCCGGACCTGGCGGATTCCGCGCCCGGCGGGGCGTGGCTCACCACAGGACCGACCACACAACCGGAGTCGCAGCCGTCGGACGATCCGCCCAGCACCCAACCGACGACGGCCCCGAGCAGCCAGCCCACAACAGGACCGGCGAGCCGGCCGACGACGGCGCCGACATCGCAGACCGCGAGCGCTCCGGCCAGCCAGGCCACCTCGCAGCCGGCCAAGCCGAAGGATCGCTATTTCGCCCTCGTTGGCGGAAAGGTCCATCCGGTCTCAGGCCCCGACGTGTCGGATGTGACCATCCTGTGCAAGAACGGCCGGATCCAGGCGATCGGCCGTAACGTCAAGCTGCCGGAAGATACCGAGAAGCTCGACGTCAGCGGATTCCACATTTATCCCGGCATTGTGGCGTGCAACACGCGCGGCATTGTCGGCACCAATCCCGTCGAGGACACGACCAATGTGTTCGCGACGATGCTCCGGCTCGCCAATGCCGGCGGCATCACCACCGTCATTACGGGCGACTCCGCCGCGAAGGCCTCTTACGGCACGCTGGACGGCATCGCCCTGCGTGGCGATCTCCTCGTCAACCTGCGGTACGGCCGGCCGGCGGAGCGGCGAAGCC
>CALLKH010000473.1 GCA_938008425.1 uncultured Planctomycetaceae bacterium
GCAACTCGTCGAGGATTTCCTCAACGTTTTGGTCGATGGATTCCACCATCGCCAGGATGCGCTCCAGCAGGTCCTGTTGTCGTGTTCGGGGTTCTTTTGTAGGTGTCATTGTCAAAGGACGACGCCCGGGTATTTAAGGATTGCGGTGCATTTGTTACCTGGGCCGAGTGGCGACGGGCGTGTTCGTACGCGCTGGCGACATGCTCGTCCGAAGGGCGAAGATAGACGCTGGTTGCGCTCAGGGTCGTGTGGCCGACTTGTTTCTGGACGATCGGCAGCGGCAGCTTGAAGACGTGAACGTAGTGCATGATGTGGCTGTGGCGGAGTGAGTGAATGGTGAGTTCGTGAAGGGCGCGGCCCTTGCGATCGCGTGCATACTCCCGATCGAGGCCGGCGATGTGGATGTATCTTGCGAAAATCTGGCGAAGGCGGTTTTCGGTGTATCGCTTCCGCGGATTCCGGCCGGGATGAAACAGGAAGTCGTCGAGTCGATGGACGCGAGCCGATCGATGGGCCATGCGTCCTTCCTGGCGAAGCAGGCTCTTGATTTCGTTCATGAGCCCGGGCGGCATGTGGCTGACGCGGCGTTTCTTAGTCTTGGTGTTTTCGGCCGGGAAGTAAATGCTGCTCCGGCCGAAGGTGAGGTGTTTGAGCTGGATTCTCACAAATTCGCCCACCCGGCAGCCGAGTTCGTAGATCACGCGCATCATCAGTTTGTGGCGGTAGTTTTCGATGGCATCCAGAAATTGCTGAAGCTCTTCTACTGTAAGATAGCGAATCGTCTCGCCAAAGCGTTCGTAGCGCCTGCTTTTTGCGGAAGATTTCACATTTGCCGTAGGGCCTCCTTTTTGATCCATGTTCATGCGTGGCCGGCGGTCAAATTGTCCGGTTCGCTTCACATATGGATACAAATGTGAATTCTGGGGAGTTGATAAATCTGCCGGTGGGGGAGGGAAAGTGAGAGATGTGGTGGGGCGGCGATGAGCAGACGAGCAAGAATTTACGTCAAGTATTGGTAATTGGCAAGAAGAATGGACCTAGGCAGGCGTGGAAACGGGGCCACCTGCGGGGTTAGATTTTCTTCTGCAGCGAAGCTACGAGTCTTCGCCTTGTTCATGCGCCACAACGCGTAGAATCGCAGCAGCGGCAGTTCACTCTCTTTCTTGGTTCTTTCTTTGTGAGTATGTGATTCTCGATTTAGGAACAATGCCGCGGACACGGCACGCGCCGTTCACTCCGTTTTCTTTCCCATGCGGGATTTGACCGACTCCAGGAATCGATAGATCTCGCCGTTCATCACGAAGATGTGGCAGCGGTGGGTGAGCCGGTCAGTAAGCGCTGCGGTCATGCGTTCGCCCCGGGAAGACCTGGCCCCAGTCGCTGAAGGCCAGATTGCTGGTGATAAGGGTGCTGGCGCGTTCGTAGCGGTCGGCGATGACCGGGAAGGCGCAGGTTCGCGGGACGCTGTAACGGACGGCTTCGAAGCGGACGGTTCGATACTTGTCGACCGCTGCGACCTGATGAATGCAGGTGTCAAAGGCGCGTTTGGACAATGCCATCGCCGCGGCCCGATCCTGCTCGAAGCGTTGTCCGATGGTCTGGGTCTGGCCGGCGATGGTTTGATCGCGATCCTTCAGGCCGCACTGTCGGAGATAGACATTGAGTTCGGCGAGGTCCCGCGCCTGGGGCACCGGCGTTGCCCAGCGGCGCTGCAGATCGAAGACGCGGTTCTCGACATAGGGCTTCTCGTTGTCGTGCGCCAGAATGCAGAACAACGGTTCGAAGGCGTAGTGGCTGGCGAGTGCGGCATAACGCGGATTGGGCGTGCGCTGCCGGCCCCTGAGAATCTCGCGAACCACCGTCGTCGGGTTGTCCCACCAGACTTCATTCGGCATGCAGCCGAAGTATTCGAAGGCCTCGAACATGCCGGCCAGATTGGATTCGGTTCGTTCGGTCGGCAGCGCGAAGGCGAAGGGACAATAGGAATAGGCCCATGTCGCCTGCAGAACCGCCACCTGGCGACGGCCTTCCGGAAAGTCCACATAGATGCGGTCGATGTCGCATTCGAGTCGCCAGCCCGGTTCATGGGAAAGCGGGATGTAGGTTTCGCGCTCCCAGCCGCGCCATCGGCCGATGTAGCGTCGCACGGCGTCGAATCCGCCCGAGTAGCCCTTTTCGTCGCACAGGCGCCGAAAGACCTGCATTGCGGTGTGACGCTGTTTGCGCGGGGCCGCTTCATCGGCCGTCAGGATGGATCGATGACTCCATGAAACGGCCCGAATCGCCTTAAAGGTACGGAGCCATCACCGCAGCAAACAGCGGAGTGACCGCATGTCGTATACCCGAAGTGAGTTCCTCTTCAGAGGGTCGCCTCAGTGTCTGGATCAACTCTGCCTGCTGACGAGCCAGCAAGGCAGGCAGCTCAGGGTTCAAATCTGGCTTCGTTCGAATGGTGGAACGGAATACACCTCGAATCACCTGGCCCTTTTCAGTCCCCGTAAGTGCAACGAGATCTCCTGTGAGTTCAATTCGATAGCCCAGCAGTTGTACTCCCTGCTCAACCCACCCTGACTTGGGGTCGGTGCGAACACTCTGTCGGAGCATGAATAGAATGCCGCATGTGCGTGCCTGGCATTCGCCGGGAAGGGTCAAGTCGCGTGGCCAACGCAGGTGCGCACCTCCTGTCGGCAGCTCTGGAAAGGCTGACTTCCGCAAGGCCTGGGCAATCGCAGGATGGTTGATGCCGCCCTGACTCGGAATGCGACCATCCGCGCCGACAACTGGTGCGCCGCCGTAGTCATCGACCACCAGCGCAGTTCCGTCTTCGAGTGTGACGACCCGGGCAGATTCCTCGTAGCCGCACACTTCGCCGTCTGACACCTTGAATCGTTGTGCCGTGTAGCCGACCGCGATCTCTCCGACTTTTGCATCACTGACGAATTCAAACACGTCATCCCATTCCGCAAGTCCTGGATCCTGCCGGCGAATGGCCGCCTGCTCCTTACCGAATCGATCATGAAATTCACGCCAAGTTTTGAATCCATTTTGTACCAACACGGCGATCTGGTCCTGATTTTCCGTGCTGAAGGGCGGCGAGTTGATAAGAACCCCCTGAAGTTCTTCCGGCGGAACCAGTGCCATCACCCGAGCAAAGACCGTCTCAAATCGTTCTGGCTCCACCAACGTCGCAGCGATGCGCTTCAGCTTCTCGCGAGCAATGCGATACGCATCGGCTTCGCGGCTGTCGCGTACCACAAGCGTGTCAACGATCACGGTCTGCCGAGAACCAAAGCGATGGACACGACCCACACGCTGTTCCATCTCCATTGGATTCCACGGAATGTCGATGTGAACGAGGCGCCTGGCGATCTGAAGATTGATACCCTCTCCTCCCGCGCGAGAGCAGACGATGTACTGCGGCCCGTTGTTGCGTCGAAAACTGTCAATCTGACGCTGTCGTTCACTGTCCGACTGACCCCCGATGATCATCGCGGGTTCCTCTCCTGTCACGCGATGAAGGTATCTGGCGAGGGCGGTTACCGTTTCGAGGGGTTGTGCGAACAGAACGACCTTTTCAAGACCGGCGCCGCGGAGGACTCGATCATGCAATGCCTGCCACTTGAGATCTGGAGATTCAAGCACAAGCTCAAGCCCGCCGGCAAGCAGTGTCTCCAGCGCCTGTCGTTCAAGCTGTTCGGCCCCCGAGTTAGGCCCGTCATCATCCTCCAAGTCCTCCACGTCATCGTCGCGTCTCTGACGGAGAATCTCATTCCTCATTCTTTCGAACAATTCGGCAACGGGTTCGTCACTTCGCCCCAGCCGGTAGGGACGGAGGGCGGCCAGAACTTCGGTCAGAAGCTTGTTCTGAATGCTCCAACCCGCCCGAATGGCCTGTCGGGCAAGATACCCCAGTCCCGCATGCGGACTGGACGCTGCCCACTGCAACGCCTGAGCGCATCGCCATCCCGCAGCTCGCCGACGCGCGTCTGACATCGGTGGCATCGGATCGCTTGGCCGGTAGAACTCGTGAATCGCTTCAATCCATGCCCGGTACTGGGTACCCAGTTCAAGAACCACAGGTTCATTCACCTGCCGGCGTGGAAAGAGCGGCTGATCATGCCAGTCGCGTACATCGTCCTTCGTACGATAGATGACCCGACCTTTCATGGCAGCGGCACTCTCACCCGGTCGCAGAAGCAAGCTGAGCAGATTCTCAAACCGCTCGTTGTGTCCCTGATGCGGAGTTCCACTCAGAAGAATGAGCCGTGCGCTCGAATCCTGCTTGCCGATAAGGTCGCGCACCAGGCGATACCGCTCACGCGGATCGCCGCCCGCCGGCGACCACGCTGACAGGTGATGACATTCATCTACGATGAGCACGTCCCAGGGCGCCGAAGCAACAACTCGCTTGAGATTCTCGCCATGCACGGCGCGGTGAATGCTCGCGATGACCCTCTGATCCGAAAGTCGGGCATCCGCATCGGCCGCCGTCCACTGCCGAAAGCTCAATCCCAATCGATCAAATTCTCTTCTTACGTTGCTGACCAGTTTCGCGGGAGCCAGGTAAAGCACGCGAAGGCCCGGCGCCTGATTGAATAGCTCCTTCAATAACAGCCCGGCTTCGATGGTCTTACCCAGTCCGACCTCGTCGGCGATTAGGACGCGTCCCAATTGATCGGAGTCGAGTACATGTCGAATCAGGCTCACTTGGTGGGAGAGCGTTTCAACCTCTCGGGCATCGAGGCGCCGCTGCGGATCTTCGGCGATCAGGAAGAACGCACGCAGGCGACCGACGCTTCGCCGCGATTGGGCGGTCCAAGTATCGCCAGTTGGAAGTGCACCAAGTATGTCCGCGGGTGAAGGAGCGGGTTCGACCCGGCGAGCGTCGATTCCCACTTCCACCGCAGGCGGATTGGAGGGATGATCACTCCAGAATCGTCGCGGGGGATTGACCAGATCAAGCGAACGGAGCCCCCATTCTTCGTGCTCGCGCAGCAACGCAGAAGGGTAGGCACCACCTTCTCGGAAGAAT
>CALLKH010000474.1 GCA_938008425.1 uncultured Planctomycetaceae bacterium
AGCGGCGTATCCGCCAGATCGACGTTGGTGTCGCCGTTCATGTCGCCGGGGAGAGTGCACGGCCCGCCCGCGGCGAAGCTGATCTGCGTGAGATTGCCGTTGTTATCGTACACGCGATCATCAAACGGCGTTTGCGTGTACTGATTCACCTGCGCGTCGGCCGGAGCCGGCGCGGGATCGAGGGAATATGCGCCGGAGCCGGGCCCGCCGAGGACGCTCAGCCGATTGCCAACGCCGTCGAGGTCATAATTCGTATTTCGAAGGACGTTGTTCCCCGGGGCGAGTACGGTGACGTTGCGCATCCGTCCCGCCCGGTCGTAGATCATGTTATGCGTTAAGTCGAGCGTCCCCGGCGTCTGATCGCGGCGCTGGGTCTTGTTGCCCATCGCGTCGTAGGTGTAGGTGCGATCATCGATCGTGCCGAGCGGCCCCAGATGAAGCGTTCTCAAAATCTCGCGCTTCGGTCCAAACGACTGAATCAGGCTGGTGCCGTTCCCATAGTTGATGCTCTCGACCCGGTTGGCGCCGATGTACGAATAGGTGCCGACCGGAATCAAGTCGCGTTGTACGGAAATCAGCCGATCCAGCGCGTCATACGCATAGTCCACGCGGGTGCCGCTCGGGTAGAACACCGTCGTCTTGTTGCCGCGGGCATCCCATTGCGAATTCGTGTTCACGCCATTGAGCGATTCGCTGATCACGCGACTGAGGGAGTCGTAGGACTGCGTAACGACCGAGTCGTCGTCCTCGGCATAGACCAGTCGGCCCAGGCCGTCGAAAAGGAAATCCTCGCTGGTCGTTTCATTCGACACGCCCGGCCCCGGCGTCACGGCCTTGCTGACAATCCGTCCGACGGCGTCATAGGTATATTCCACGACCGACCCGTTGGCATCGGTTGTCAGGGCGGATTCGCCGTAGAGATTGTAGATTACGCTGCTCGACGTCGAATCGGCCTGAACGGTCTGCACACGACGATCGAGTGAATCGTAGGCGTAGGTCGTCGCATGTCCGTTGTCGTCCGATTCCGAAATCTTGCGGTTGTTGTCGTCGTAGGTGAACTGCGTGACGATGTCGGCCGGTGAACCGTTGGCGCCGTCGCCGTCCATGTCGCGGATGGAGACCGTCTGGTTGCCGCAGCCGTCATATCGCGACCGCGTCTCGTTGCCCGCGGCGTCGATGACCAGCGTTCGATTGTTTCGCGAGTCGTAGTCGTAGACGGTGAGTAGACCCGCGTTGTCGATGGTCGAGGTCAGGCGCCCCAGTTCGTCGTAGAGGTTCGTCGTCGCGAAGGATTCGTCAGGATTGCCCGAATCGGAGAGATCGGTCTCGATCACGCCGACCACATTGGATGCGGGGTCGTACTGATACGCGATTGAATTCCCGCGCGGATCGGTGACATTCTGAACACGGTTGGCCGTGTCGTACGTCATTGTCGTCGCGTTTTCATCGTCATCGAGCGTCGCCAGGATCTGGCCGCACTGGGAATAGATCGTCGTGGTCGTGGAGTTGCCGTCGCCAATGGGCAGGCCGAGGTCGTCGAAGTGGCTGCTCAGGGCCTGCACCGATCGATCCATCGCGTCGTAGGTGGTGAACGTCTCCGCGAGCAGCACGTTTCCCGCGCTGCCGGGAAGGTCGATTCGCTCACCGCGCGTCTCGACGTGGATCAAATTGTGATTGGAGTCGTAGCGATAGTTGGTGACGTTGCCCATCGAATCGGTGGAGGACCTGAGCCGGTCGTAGCCGTCATAGGCATTGGCGGTGATTCGCGGCGAGCCGGTTTCGAGCCCGACGGCTTGTCGGACCACATTGCGATTGCCGTCGTAGTCGAACTGGGCCGACGACTGAAGCGGGGAACCCTCGGCGTTGACGACCCTGAAGACCAGGTCGCGCTCGTCGTAGATCGTGCGAAGCGTGTTTTCGGGCTGCTGGCCGTTGACCGCCACGCCCGATCGCACGAGTGAAGGTCGGGCGTCGTCGGTGTAATCATATTCGGTCGTGACAAAGAGGGTCGGATCCAGGTCCACGCAGGAGACGACGCCGTCGGAAACGTTTGCGTCGGCCTTCTCCTGGCACTGGCGAATCTTGTTCCCGAGAGGGTCGTACTCAAAGATTGTCGTCCAGTGCGAATTGGGCTGAAGTGTGCCGGTCTCATCGTGATTCGACGTATCGACGCGAACGACATTGTTGTTCGCGTCATAGATCATCAGCGTTTCGTAGCGAACGCCGTCGGTTTGGCGGCCGAGCGATCGAACCACCTGATCGAGTGCGTTGTACTCCTGAAGCGAGTCGGCTCCGAGGGGATCAATGGTTCTGATGACCCGGCCCAACGCGTCGTACTCGTAGGTCGTCGTGATGGCGAAGCCGGTGGAGTCGATGATCTGGCTTTGCAGGTAGCCGTTCTGCGGTCCGGCGAGATAGTAAGTCGTAATGTCGCGCCGGCGGTGGCCGCTGCCGTTGTCAGGCAGGACGTGCAGCGTCACCTGGCCGAAGCCGTCGTATTCATAGTCGTCTTGAGCTCCGTCGCGATGAATCACGCGAATTCGGTTGCCTGTCGCCGAATAGAAAAACTGCGTCGCCTGACCATTGCCGTCAATGTGCAGCGTCGGCTGGTTGGTATCCCCATTGATGCCGGGGTCATAAACGAAGCTTTCGGTGATCGAAGGCTGGGCCCCGCCGAGCGGCCCGGGCAGCCAGGTATGAAACTGCATGTTTCCGCGGGCCCGCGGCGATGGGTTTGCGGAGTCGTAGACGAACTGTTCAGTGTTGCCGTTCGCGTCGACGATCTGCGTCGCCAGGCCATTTGCGTTGTAGGCATATGACTCTTGAAACAGCGGCGGGTCTGTCGGCCGCAAGGGAGGGCCCGGTCGGTTGAGCACGGCGGTCGTGGGCGTGTCCGGATCGGCGCGGCCGGTGAACTCCTGGAGCAAAACGCCGAGGTTCTGCGCGTTGAAGAAGGCTTCCTTCACGTTGCCGACGCGATCGTTCACAATCGCCCGAACGACGGCGAAGTTATTCGTCGGCGAGGGAATCTGCTGAAGGTAAACGATGTCGATGATGTCGTCCGGATCGCCCCAGGCCTGGCGCGTCACGCGATCGAATTCGAACGCGGCCGGATTCGGATTGGGTGAGTAGGTATTCCTCAGATAGACGTCGCCGGCGGGATTGGTGATCGTCAGAAGGTTGTGGTTCAGCCGGGGATCGGGGAAACCGACTGAATAGGTATAGGTGATCGTCTTTCCGGCGGGAAAGTCATTTCCGGTCGGGGTGCCGATGACTGCCGGAGTGGTGACACTTTGGAGATCATTGATGCCGCCGTTTGGATCGCCGGCGTTGAAGTACGCATAACGAACAGTTCGCCCGGAGAAGTCCGAGACCGCTTCAATGAGCCCCGACGGGTTGTAGAAGAGGTTGTACGGTCGTCCGACGGTGTCAATCACCGTGACGAGGCGCCCCAGCGGATCGTACTGGAAGTTCATCGCATTGCCGTTGCGGTCGATGATCGCGCTGATTTTTCCAGAGGCCGGGTCGGCGATGTTGATGGGCCGGAACTGCCACCGCCCGCGATCGGCGAAGATCAGATTGACATTCGGCCCCGCGACGGTGAGCTGCCGGAAGAATTGATCATTAATGAACGTGCCCGAAACGGGGTCGAAGTTATAGACGTCGCGCCGGCCGGTCCCATCGAAGAGGATGTACTGCGGGCCGTTCTGCTCGACGCGGATGTTGTAACTGTGGTCCCATCCGTGGCCCAGCGGCGTCTGGGTCTCGCTGCGCGAGTGGTAGGTGCGCGCCCAGATGAAATCGAGGCCGCGACTCTTCACCCGAAGATCCACGGCCCGCTCGACAAATTCACCCGACCAGAGATTGACCGATCGCGTGAGATCGGCGCCGAGCGATCCGCGGTTGGATTCGCCGTCTCCGGGGATGGCCGGAGGCGACTCAACGGTTCCAGGAGCCTGATACTGCGCGTGTACGGCGACGAACGGCATCAGCCAGATCATCGCCGCAGTTACGATCGAACGACGCCAACGCGATTTCATAAGGAATCTCCTTTGCGTTGCTTTGACTTGCTCGATGATGGACCGAACCTGAGTTCCAGCGGCGCGTGAGCCATGAACAAACGTT
>CALLKH010000475.1 GCA_938008425.1 uncultured Planctomycetaceae bacterium
AAGAGCGTGCCCGAAAGGAAGAACACGATGTCCTTCGTGTCGAAGATGCCCTTGCTGAAGTTGTGGTAGCGTTGCAGCACATTGATGCTGCCAAGAATGGCCCGCCACTCGCCGCCCTGAATGGATGCAATCGTGTTGATGAGAATCGTCATCAGCGCCAGGAGGGCGATGCCGATGATCGCGGCCACGAGCTGGTGCCGCGTCAGTGAACTGGCGAACAGGCCGACCGAGATATAGAGCATGCCCAGCAGCACCATTCCAAAGTAGGCGTAGAGCAGCACGCCCACATCAAGGACGCCGTATCGCGAGAGCAACACGACGTGCAGCACGGTCGTCGCCAGCAGGGCGCCGAAGAACACCAGCACGCCGATGAACTTTCCGATGACGACCTCGGAATCGGTGACCGGCGCGGTCATCAGGGACTCGATGGTGCCGCTGGCGAATTCGTCGGCGAGGAGCCGCATGGTCAGCATCGGTACGGCGAAGATGAGCAGCCACGCCATGCTGTCGAGCATGAACCGCATCGAGGCCTCGCCGCCCTCGACCAGCGTGTACGTCATGAACAGGTAGCCGGATGTGATGAGGAAGACCGCGGCGACGATGTAGGCGACGGGCGAGAGAAACGTCGCCGCCAGTTCTCGCTGGGTCAGTGCCATGACTCGTGATATCACGACCTTGCCTCCCGATTGGCCGAGCGCTGCTTCGAGAGCTGCTCGGCGGTGATGCGAACGAAGAACTCTTCAAGCGTTCCCTGCTCCAGGCGAAGTTCGCGGAGCGTCCAGCCCTTGTCCTTGGCCAGCCGGTAGATGTCCTCGCGCGGGTCGGCGTTCTTCTCCGTTTCGAGCGTCAGCCGGTTCCAGCCGTTGTCGGCCGCGGTGTCGAGTTTTCGCACGCCCTTGAGCTTGCCGACGGCCTCGCGAACCTGATCGGTCTGGCCGTTGATTTCGGCGATGAGCCGCGAACCTTCGCGAATGCGGGCTTTGAGTTCCTCGGGCGAACCCGACGCCACGATCGTGCCGCCGGCGATGATGATCGTGCGCTGGCAGGTGGCTTCAACCTCGGGCAGGATGTGGCTCGACAGCAGCACGGTGTGGCGCTTGGCCAGTTCGTGAATGAGGTTTCGCGTTTCGCGAATCTGCGTCGGGTCGAGGCCGACCGTGGGTTCGTCGAGGATCAGCACCTTTGGATCGTGGAGCAGGGCGTCCGCCAGGCCGACGCGCTGCCGCATGCCTTTGCTGAGCTGGTGAATCGGCCGATCGATGAAGTCGCCAAGCCAGCAGAGATCGGCCACCCGCTTGATGGCGCTGTCTCGCGATTGGCGGTCGAGGCCGCGAATCTTGCCGCGGAAGTGGAGATACTCCCGCACTCTCATCTGCTGATCGAGCGGGGTGCTCTCGGGCAGATAGCCGATGACGCGGCGGACCTGCATCGACTCGGTAAACACATCATGCCCTGCAACGGAAACCGCCCCGGACGTCGCGGGCATGTAGCAGGTGAGGATTCGTATCGTGGTGGTCTTGCCCGCGCCATTGGGCCTTCTTCGATGTGAAATGAGATGTTGTTGACGGCCTTGCGATCGCCGTACATCTTTGTGAGGTTCTTCACCCGAATCATGACCGATTCTCGCTTGGGCTAGTGATCACAAACCGAATCGCCGCGTCGGCGTCGGGTGGCCCGCTTCGGCACCGGGCGTGGGGCTCGCCATGCAAGCTGTCGCCAGACATGCACTTAGGGCCATGCGCGTTTTATCTAATGACTCTACATCCTGGCGTCAACCCCTGGCGCGACGGGCTGATCCGTCCGAGGGGGCTGGCGGCCCCTCGCACCCCACCCGCTAAAAACCGGGCCGCGTCGTCGTGTATAAGTCTCGATTGACGAGCCTAAGTGCCGTTTCCTGTCAAAATCCGTCGATCCGCCTTTCCTGTCGTCTCGGACCCGGTGGCAACCCTTATCGTGAACCGATTTTTCCGGCCACACTGCATAAATCGGCCGCCGCGGATCGTCTGGGGTATTGTTAGCCGACGGAATGGGCGGCGACGCGGAATCGCCGAATCAAATCTCAAGGGAGTGTTCATTGACGGCGCGATTTGACGCCATCGCGGAATCGTGGGCGGCCTTCTTTGAAGCCGAGCAGGATGGGCTGACCGCTTATGCGACGGCGCTGGTCGGCTCGATCGAGGATGCCCGCGACCTGATTCAGGATGTGATGGTTCGGCTGGTGTCTGAACGCCGCTCGGTTGAATCGGCGCGGGTCTATGTCCTGCGCTGCCTCCGGAACGGGGCGATCGACCGGATTCGCCGACGTCGGCGCGAGGGCCGCGAGGCGACGCTGCTGGCTGGCGCCGAGTTTATCGACACGACGGCCGCCGTCGTCGAGCTTCGCGAAACGGCCGAGCGGGTTCGACAGGCGCTGGCCGAACTGACGTCGGCTCAGCGGGAAGTCATCGTGCTTCGCATGTACGCCGGTCGAACGCTGCGGGAGTCGGCGGAAATTCTGGACCAGCCGATGGGCACCGTCGCAAGCCACTACGCGAGAGGGATTGAGAAGCTGCGATCGCTGCTCTCGAAGGAGTTGAATCATGAAGCCTGAAGAGCAACCCATCGAATCACTGCTTGGGAGCGTGCCGACCAAGCGGTTGGAACCGGCTGACGCGTCGGAGATCCTGTCGGCGATCCGCGCGGCCGGCGAGAGGCGGCCGAGCTGGTGGCGACGCGGCATTCCCGCGTGGCAGGCGGCGGCGGCGTGCCTGATCGTTGCGATCGGCGCCGCGTGGCTGGATCGGGCGATAATCGTTCGATCCGTCGATTCGACCACGTCGCGAATCACGGCGCATGAACCTGAGAAGTCTCCGCCGTCGGGGATTCCCGGCGTGGTGCTTGCGGGGCTTCGTGAGTCGATGGGCGGCGCGTCGCGACCGGCGTACCAGACGGACCTTCGACACTGGCGGGTGATTCGTTCGGGCGATGTTGAGTAGCTTATTTTTTGAAGAGGAAGACCATGATGATGCTGATGAACGCGGCGATGTGTGTGCTGACGAGTTGCGTATTCGGCGCGGCGACAGTCGAGGATGAGGCGGTTGCGTCAGGCGGCGCGACGAAGCCGACCGTGATGATCGAGGTGCGTCTGGTACAGGTCGGCGCGGACAGCCGGGTCGAAATGATTGAACCCGCGGCGGAAGAGGGACCTTCGGCGGGCATGCGACCCAAGCGGATTGGCGTTGCGCATCCGGGCGGACCGGTCGGCGTGGACTCGCTGATCGTCGACGAACGGGCGCAGTTAAAGATAGGCGGGCGATCATTCGGGCTGGATGAAGTTCTGAAGGCGACGGCCCCCGCCGAAGCGGGAGGATCGAATGCGACTGACGGCGACAAGGTGCAGCCGGCGCGGACCGATAAGGCTGCCCACGCCGATGAATCCGCCGGCGACAGCGATACTTCGAGTGCGTCATCCGAACGTCGCCCATCGACCGAGGCGCAATCAGGCGTTGATCCCTTCCTATCGGAGCGAGTCACCGTGCTGGCCGCTCCGCGGGTGCTTACGAGCGTGGGGCAAAAGGCTGAAATCGTGATGGGCGCCGAGGTGCCGTATCTCGCGATGCGGTCGGACGGTCTCCTCGAGCTTCGGCGCGAAGCGGAGGCGTACGAAGGCGTGTCGATTGAGATCACGCCGGCTGATGCGGTTGAGGCCTTTGTCATGCTCGACAAACTGAGGATCCGCGTCAGCCTGGTGGCGTCGCGGCAGGCGATCGATGGCGTTCCGTTCGATGTGGGCGCGCCGGTGATGCAGACGCTCGAGGTGTCGACGGCCATTCGCATCGCCGCCGGTCGGGCGGTGGTGCTGGCTCTGCCGCGGATCAATGACCGGGCGCCCCTGATCCTGGCGGTGGTCCAGGCGCGGCTTCACGAGGCGCCCGGCGAGTGATCAACGGGGCATGCGACGCGTGGAGACATTTCCGGTATCCTATCGATGAAGATTGCGATGGCGGGCCTCGTCCTGTGTTTGATGCCGAGGCCGCAGCGTCGGCAGTGAACTTCGGGAGGTATCGGAATGTGGTCGAGACGAATGCGATCGGCGTCACTCGCACTTCTATCAGTCTGTTTTGTCCACGGTCTTGCGTGTGATTCCAAGCCGGAAAGCACGACGACGGAAGAACCGCCCAAGGCGGGGCGTGCCACTTCGAAAGACGATGATGTTGAAGCCCTGAAGGAGTTCGTCAACAAGGACGGAAACTCCACCCGAACGCCGGCCGCACTGCCGCAGGGCCATCCGCCGATCACGCCCGGCGGCGCCGGCGCGGCGATGCCGAGCAATCCGCCGGCGGGGGCGCTGAAGTACGACGTGCCGAACGAGTGGCAGCCGCAGCAGGTCACTTCCGCCATGCGAAAGGCACAGTTCGGCCTTCCGAAGGTCGAAGGCGATTCCGAAGACGGCCAGCTCATCGTCTTCTACTTCGGCCGCAATGAGGGCGGCGATGTTCGATCGAATCTTGATCGATGGAAAACCATGTTCACCACCGCCGACGGCGCGCCGGTGCCCGACGACAAGGTGGCGGTCGAGCAGTTCGAGGCCAACGGCCTGAAAGTGACGCTGCTCGATATCGCCGGTCGATACGCCGATCGCACGATGTCGATCGGCCAGGCGCCGGATCCGACCGAGGTGGAGTACCGCATGTTCGCTTCGGTGGTGGAGACGCCCGACGGGCCGTGGTTTTTCAAGGCGGTGGGTCCTTCGGCGACGATGGCCTCGCATCGGGACGGCATGGTGAAGCTGCTCAAGTCCGCCAAACCCTGATTGCCGCGCTGAAGT
>CALLKH010000476.1 GCA_938008425.1 uncultured Planctomycetaceae bacterium
GAATGTCTCGAAACATCTTGCGGTGCTGGCCGGCGCGGGCATCGTTTCCCGAACGCCCGAGGGCACCCGGGCCATCTACGAGGTCACGGATTCGCTCATCTTCGGCCTGTGCGACATGGTCTGCTCGGCCGTGAAGGCGCGGGTTTCCCGGGAGGTCAGTGCGGGCCGGCGAATCTTGAAACGCGGCCGATAGCGTCCGAAAGAGGCTTACTTGTGCAGCAGGCTCATCGCCTCGCTTCGCGTCGCGGGGTTCGAGGCGCAGACGCCGCGAACGGCTGACGTGACCATGACACTCCCGGACTTCTTCACTCCGCGACAGGTCATGCAGGTATGCACGGCCTCAATCACGACTGCCGCGCCCTGGGCACTGAGTTCACACATGATGACATCTGCGAGCTGCGTCGTGAGGCGTTCCTGGACCTGTGGGCGAAGGGCGTAGGCGTCGACGACGCGGGCCAGCTTGGAAAGTCCGACGACCTTGCCGTCCGGCAGGTAGGCGATATGAGCCTTGCCCTCGAAGGGCATGAGATGATGTTCGCAGGTTGAGTTAAAGGGAATGTCGCGAAGGACGACCATTTCCTCGTACTTCTCGGTGAAGACGGTGCTCAGGCAGTCGCGCGGATCGACGCGCATGCCAGCGAAGAGTTCGTCGTACATGCGAGCGACGCGTGCGGGCGTGTCGCGTATGCCCTCGCGATCGGGGTTTTCGCCGATCGCGATAAGGATTTCTCGAACGGCTCGGGCGATGCGTTCCTGGTCGACTTTGAAGTCCGACGGGCACGGTCTCGACATGGCTTCATTCCTCTTCGATTGCTGTCCGGGCCGTCCGGATGGCGCCTGGCCGAGCCGGTTCCCGGTGTCGCCGTCAACGATTCTCAAATGCGGCAGGGTTCGTCTTCGATGGTGTTCCTCGGACTTCGTAACGGTGCTCAGCCGTACTTTTCGGAGGTCGCGAGATCGAATCCTTCATGATCGGGATTATATGCAACGCCTCGGTATTCCGCCCGACATCGGTAGCAGACCGTGACCTTTCCGACGAACAGAAAGATGACGGCATCCACCAACACCAATGCGAACAGCGTCCCGAACGTGGCGATGATGTTCTTCTGGTAGAAGAAGACGGTCGCGATGAGGCCGAAGACGACCACCAGCGCAAAACCGATCCTTTGCGGAAAATCCTTTCGGATGAAGAATTCCCGGCCGGGGCAGGCGGAGCATTTGTCAACGCGGCCCGCCTCGACGCACTCCGGCGGAACGGTCAGGGCGATGGGTTCGCGGCAGCGCGGGCAGATGGCGTCGAGTCGGCCGACGCGATCGATGACGGTGCGAATTCGGCCGCCGCACGGGGCCTTGGGGCATCGGAGTGAGAGCTTGATGGAGCGGGTTTTGGGCATGGCGTTGCTGCGCGACGGGGCCTCTCAGAGCGTCAGACCCTCGGTGGCCATCAGGTACTGGGCGGACAACTCGCCGAAAAAAATCAGGAGCATCGAGAGATAATAGATCGCCGTCGCCGATTGGGTGGCGCGGCGTTTAACGCAGTCCCAGACCATCCATGCAAACACGCCGGCCACGGCGATTCCCACGCCGACGCGCACGCTCAGCGCGAGCCATGCGTAGATTGCGCCGGAACTCCATTGGAGGTTTCCCGTCCAGAGCGGCGCCGTGCCGATGATGGCCCAGACGACTCGCGCGAGGATCACCGCCACATAGATATTTGTGATCCATTTGAGCGGGGCGATCGGCATGTCGGTGTCGGTGAGATAACGATGGCCCAGCAGCATGGCGGTCGTTGCGACGCCCATCAGCGCGGCGCCGAGAAGGGTGCTGATGATGATGCCCGCCGTTGAGGGGGTATGGCGCGACGGCGATTGAGGTGGAATCATCGCCTGTAACGGTGTGACCTCGGTTGACGGCTTTTCCCCGCTTCCTGAGGCCGAGCCCAAGGCGAGCCACAGTGCGGCGGCCATGCAGGCGACGCCGGCCGCCCCGGCGACCAGCCGCTGGGAGTTTCGCACGACCTCGTTTTGCAGCGCGTTAAGAAAAAGCCACGCAGTCCCGGCAAGAAGGCCGCAGCCGAGCAGAATGACGGCCGGATGCGACATCGCCGACACCGCGCCATTGGTCTCAACAACCTGGAATAGCAGCGCCAGCATTGCGATCGCGATTGAGACGATGCACATCAGTCGCAGGTATCGCCATCCGGTCAGCTTGATGGCGGAGGCCGCGACAGCCAGAAAGCAGCCGGCGGCGTACTGGGCGAGAAAGGTCGGAATCACCGAAGGGGTCAGCTCCTCGGCGGGCGCGTTTTGCCGGTGTGGCGGAATCGTCGCAGCGGTGCCCGCAAAGCCGCTGAATATAGCGTCGAACGCGGGGGCTGGCTATCGCGCGGTTACCGGAGCCTGTGGTGAAGTAGCCCGATCAGGGCGGCCGCCGCAAGTGTTCGCAGCATGCCCCATTTGAATCTTAGAAGCACGACGG
Organism: uncultured Planctomycetaceae bacterium; assembly: GCA_938008425.1. Lineage (GTDB taxonomy): Bacteria > Planctomycetota > Phycisphaerae > UBA1845 > UTPLA1 > JADJRI01. Next base: position 2,479 of record CALLKH010000476.1, read on the forward strand.
CCGAGGCAATGGCGATGAGCAGACCGGGAAGATCCAACTTCGCCCACTCGGGAATCAACAGGTTCATTCCGTACACTCGGCGCGTTTCAACGGGCGCAAAAAGCGTGTGGATGGAGAACCAGACGGCGAGATTGAGAATGACGCCGACGACGGCCGCGGTGATGGCGGTGAGCGACGCCCGCAGATGCGGATTTCGGCGCAGGGCCTCCATGTAGGGAGCGCCGACGAAGATCCAGAGAAAGCAGGGGATGTAGGTGACCCAGACGACGACGAGTGATGAGATCACGCCGGCGGTGACCGGGTGAAGCGTGCCCGGGTTCTGATAGGCGCCCATGAAGCCGACGAACTGAACGACCTGAATCAGCGGCCCGGGCGTGGTTTCGGCCAAACCCAGGCCGTCGAGCATCTGCCCGGGCTTCAGCCAGCCGTAAACGTCGACGGCCTGCTGCGCGACGTAAGTCAATACGGAATACGCGCCGCCGAAGGTGACGACGGCCATCTTGCTGAAGAATCCGGCCTGCTTGAAGAACAAACTCTCGGTCATGCCCAACGCCGCGAGCAGGACGAATGGGAGTGACCAGAGCGTCAACCATATGACACCATTTCTGACGCTGCCCGCCGCCGTCGGGTGGACGTGGGTGAGGCGCCCATCGCGGAGGGCGGCGTCGATGATGAATTGTTTTGAGTCGTCTGTGTCCCCGTCATCGTCGTTTGCGAGCGATGTTGCGGTCGATGGCCGGGCGATCAGGAGTCCGAGGAGCCCCGCGGAGAGGATGATGATCGGAAAGGGCACGGCGAAAAAGAAGATGGCGATGAATGCGGCGACGGCGGTCAGGACCATGGCGCGGGTTTTGAGCGCGCGGCGGCCGATGCGGAGCAGGGCCTCCACCACGATCGCGAGGACGGCGGGTTTGATGCCATAGAAGACGGCTGCGACAAGGGTGGTGTCGCGGTATCCCGCATAGAGGATGCTCAGCGCCAGAATCGAGACGAACCCGGGCAAAACGAAGAGGGCGCCGGCGACGATGCCGCCGAGCGTGCGATGCATGAGCCAGCCGACATAGGTGATGAGCTGCGTCGCCTCGGGGCCGGGAAGCAGCATGCAGTAGTTGAGCGCATGAAGGAATCGGCTCTCGCTGATCCACTTTTTTTCCTCGACCAGCACCCGGTGCATGACGGCGATCTGGCCGGCCGGCCCTCCGAAGCTGTGGATCGCAATCTTCAGGAAGGTCCGAATTGCCGCAGACCAACTGACGGGCGATGTGGGCTTCGGATCATTCATGCAACGGGCTCGGCTGCGGAAAATCCTGACTCAGGGCCGGCGAAGCATACCGCAGTGGATCAGATGGTAAAGCAACCGGTCATTTCCGCGACATCGAGCGATCTCACAAAACGATGAAGGCATTGTGCGTCCGAAAACCGCGGCAAACGGCCCCGTCAGTTTCGTTCTCGGGTGTGATTGCGGGGAGCCGGGACTGCCTGCCGGTATGGGACACTGGATCAAGGCGATGGCACTCCCGGTTTAACTAAGGGTTGCCACTGACCGATTTGGAGAGATTGAAGTACGGGGGTTCCTCGCGCATGGTTGACGCCACGATTGACCCATCTGACCCGCTGACCGCACTATTTGGAGACTCCGCGCCCGCAGAGCCCAATCCCGTGGCGATGATCGTAGATGCCGATTCCGCGGTTCGCCGGCTTTGCAGTCATTTTCTTCATGCAGAGGGCTGGAATGTCATCGAGGCGGCGGACGGCGAGACTGCGCTGGTGTTGTTCGAGGAGCACGCGCCGGACCTGGTCATCCTGGATCTCGATCTTCCGATGCCGGACGGTTTGGAGACGACGCGCCGCCTTCGCGCGTCCGCATTCGGCGAGGAGTTGCCGATCGTCCTGCTTTCGAGCGAGATTGAGGCCGAGGACATGCTGACGGGCCTCGAGGCCGGCGCCGACGCCTACCTGGCCAAACCGATCAAGAAACGCGAACTCCTGCTGAGGCTTCAGTCGCTGACCCGGCTCAGAAGAGCGGGGCGGCGGACCCAGGAGTGGCAGGCCCGGCTTGGCGAACAGACGCGCTCGTTGAGCCTGTTGCTTGATTTCAGCATGGCGCTTTCCCGACGGGAAGATCTTGAGTCGATCATTGAAACCACCATCGACATGACCGCGCAGCTCACGGCCTGCCAGCGCATATCGATCATGCTTCCCGATCCTTGCAGCCAATCGCTGGCGATTGTCGGATCCACCGGCATGTCATCGCAGGTGGTTCGAAATGTCAGGCTCGGAATCGGTGAGTCCATTGCGGGGAAGGTGTTCCGATCCGGCGCGCCGATCCTGATCAATTCCCACCGCGACCTGGACAACCTGGAAGACAAACACGACGTCCGCCTCTTTGAGGGGCTCCCGATGTTGTCGCTGCCCATGTACTCCGCCGAGACCATCGTCGGCGTCATCAACCTGACGTCGCGACTCGGCGGCCGGCCGTTCGAGCAGTTCGAGCTGAACTTCCTGAACCTGCTGATGAATTTCGCGGCGTCGTCCATTCAAAGTGTTCGAAACCGACAGGCCCGCGACGAGGCGCGGGATTCGATCGTTGTCGCGCTTGCGAAGCTGGCCGAGCATCGAGACGACGACACGGGCACACACCTCGACCGGGTGACACAGTACTGTCTCTGCCTGGCGTCGGACCTGCGGTCCTTGCCCGAATACGAAGACGCCATCGGCCCGAGCTTCCTCGGCAACATTGAGCGAGCCGCGCCGCTGCACGACATCGGAAAGGTGGCGATACCCGACGCGATCCTGCTCAAGCCGGGACGGCTGACCGAGGAGGAAATGGCGGTGATGCGGACGCACACCCGCATCGGCGCGGACACCATTCGCTCGCTTCTTGAGCGCACCCCGGACTCGGAGTTCCTGAAAATGGCGGAGGAGATCGCCGAGAGCCACCACGAGTGGTTCGACGGCTCCGGCTATCCCAACGGCCGATCAGGCCGGGACATTCCGCTCGCGGCTCGGATTGTCGCGATCGCGGATGTATATGATGCGCTGACGACGCGGCGAATCTACAAGGATGCATGGCCGCACGAGAAGGCCGTAGAGGTGATCCTGAGCGAATCGGGAACGCACTTCGATCCGGATGTGGTTGATGCGTTTCTGCGGGTGGCCGGTGAGTTTGAGAGCCTGGCGAAGGAACTGGCGGACCCCGTGGATCCAGAGCCGCTGCCGGTCGAACAGCAGCACCTCCGGCGGTATCGCTCAGCAAGCCGTCAGAACACCACCGCGATCCAGGAATCCGTCACAACGAACGTCAGCGAGCGGACCTGATGCTGAACTGACGCAGCGCTGCCGGAAGCGGCGCCGGCCGCAGCGCGTCGATCCCGGGCCGGCTATTCTGTCTCTCGATCATCCTTCTTGAACAGGTAGGCCGCAGCCTCTTTGCGGGCGCCCTTCGCATCGCAGACCGCGAATTCGGCGCCGGACCAGAGCGAGGCGGCACCGACCCGCCCGTTTTTCGCAACAGCATACAGCTTCAACTGGAATCGCGGCTTGCCGTCGTCGTATTTCAGGCGCGGCTCCGTGTGCTCGAGAATCCGTTTGAGCGTCCCGAGGCACGCCTCTTCCGGGCTCTTTCCGTTACGCATCATTTCGACGACCAGGAACGATGAACAGTTCTGAATGTTCGCCTCGCCCCGGCCGGTCGAACCGGCGGCGCCGACGGCGTTGTCGACATAGAGGCCGGCGCCGATGATCGGCGAATCTCCGACGCGCCCCGGTATCTTGTAGGAAAGCCCGCTCGTCGTGGTGACGCCGCTGATGTCGCCGGAGGCGTTGACGCCGCAGCAGTTGATCGTGCCCCAGGTTTTCTTCCACTTCCGGACGGCCGCCGCCCGCTTGCCGGATGATTCGGCGGGCGAGAGCCAGTCATCCTGATCGGAGTGCGACTCCTTCCATTCGAGCCAGATCTTTCGCGATTCCTCCGTCAGCAGGTTCTCCTCCTGGAAGCCGTGTGCGCGAGCGAATCGAAGTGCGCCCTCGCCGACGATCAGGCAGTGGTCGGTTCGCTGAAGCACCAGCCGTGCGACCTTTGACGGATTGCGAATGTTCCGAAGCGCCGCGACCGCGCCGGCCTTGTGCGTCGGACCGTGCATGACCGAGGAGTCGAGTTCGACGACGCCGTCCTCGTTGGGCAGGCCGCCGAGGCCGACGCTGTCGTCGGTTGGATCATCTTCGACGATGTTGACGCCGGCGATCACGGCATCCATCGGATCCTCGCCGTTCTTGATGAGCGACCAGGCCCGTTCGACCGCCTTCACGCCGTTCGCGCTGGCGATGACAACGGGCAAGCCGCCCGCCTCGCCGCCGGCCGGCTGTTCGGGTGGAGAGTCCTTCGCATGAACAAGATCGATCGCCGCGGTGGCGGCGATGGCGGCGGCGGAGGTTTGCAGGAATCCACGTCTTGAGAGGGACTGCGCATCAGCCATGATGAATGCCTCGGGTCAGTGGTCCGTGCCGGCGGCCCTGGCTCGCGAAGTCCCTGGAAGATTCGTCATCAGCGGGCAACGGATAGGTGATCGCTCAACTGAAAAGGAGAACTCGATCGTTCGACGTTGCGAGCGAGGGCAACGGATAATTAACCGATGGGCCGCGCGGCGTAAACCGCGGGCCATCGTCGCACCGCTATATTCGGACTTCGTTTGTCGCAAATCCAAATGAGTGATTCAGTTGAGACGATGACCCACGGCCGCCGTTCGGTTGTCAATCGATTGTTCCTCGCCTACGCCAGGTCGAACCGATCGAGATTCATCACCTTCGTCCAGGCCGCGACGAAGTCGTGTACGAATTTCTCCTTCGCGTCGGAGCAGGCGTAGACTTCCGCCAGGGCGCGAAGCTGTGAGTTCGATCCGAAGACCAAATCGACGCGCGTGCCGGTCCACTTCGCTTCGCCCGTCTTGCGATCACTGCCGACAAACTCACGCGCTTCCGGCGAGGTCGGCTTCCATTCCGTGCTCATGTCGAGCAGGTTCACGAAGAAGTCGTTGGTCAGCTTGCCCGGCTGCTTCGTGAAGACGCCGTGCTTCGCGCCGCCGACGTTGGCGCCGAGGACGCGCATGCCGCCGACGAGGACGGTCATCTCCGGCGCGGTGAGCGTCAGCAGCTGCGCCTTGTCCACGAGCAGCGATTCATCCGTGAGCGTGTAGGCGGCCTTCACGTAGTTGCGGAAGCCGTCGGCCACCGGCTCAAGCACGCTGAACGACTCGACATCGGTCTGGGCCTGTGACGCGTCGGTGCGACCCGGCGCGAAGGGCACCGTCACCGCGACGCCCGCGTCCTTTGCGGCCTTTTCAACGCCCGCACAGCCGCCGAGCACGATAAGATCGGCCAGCGACACCTTCTTGCCGCCCGACTGCGCGCCGTTGAACGCCGACTGCACGCCCTCGAGCGTCTTGAGCGCCTTGGCAAGCTGGGCGGGCTGGTTGACCTCCCAGTCCTTCTGCGGCGAGAGGCGAATCCGCGCCCCGTTGGCCCCGCCGCGCTTGTCGGAGCCGCGGAACGTCGCGGCCGACGCCCACGCCGTGGACACCAGCTCCGACACCGAGAGACCCGATGCCAGGATCTTGTCCTTCAGCGCGGCGATGTCCTTCGCGTCGATGAGCGGATGATCGACCGCCGGCAGCGGATCCTGCCAGATGAGCTCCTCCTTCGGCACCTCCGGCCCCAGGTATCGGGCGCGCGGGCCCATGTCGCGGTGGGTCAGCTTGAACCAGGCCCGGGCGAACGCGTCGGCCAGTTGATCGGGGTTCTCCAGGAATCTCCGCGCGATCTTCTCGTACGCGGGGTCATAACGGAGGGACAGGTCGGTGGTCAGCATCGTCGGCACGTGCTTCTTCGAGGGATCGTGCGCATCGGGAATCGTCGCATTCGCGCCCTTGGCCACCCACTGGTGCGCGCCGGCCGGGCTCTTCGAGAGTTCCCACTCATACCCGAAGAGATTTTCAAGAAAGTTGTTGCTCCACTTCGTCGGCGAGGTGGTCCAGGTGACTTCGAGGCCGCTGCTGATGGCGTCCGCGCCCTTGCCGGTGCGGAAACTGCTCTTCCAGCCGAAGCCCTGCTCTTCGAGCCCCGCAGCTTCGGGGGCGACCCCGACGTTTGACGTCGGGCCGGCGCCGTGCGTCTTGCCGAACGAATGGCCGCCGACGATGAGTGCCAGGGTCTCCTCGTCGTTCATGGCCATTCGCGCGAATGTCACGCGGATGTCATGCGCCGCCGCGAGCGGATCGGGCTTGCCGTCGGGTCCTTCCGGGTTGACGTAGATCAGACCCATCTGCACCGCGGCCAGCGGATTTTCCAGCTTTCGGCCGTGAAGCGGGCCCTTCGGCGCATCGTCGGTCATGAGCACGCCGCCGCTCTTCACGACGCCCTCGGAGCCATGCTTGTAGCGAACATCGCCGCCGAGCCACGTCTTTTCCGCGCCCCAGTAGACATCCTGATCCGGCTCCCAGACATCTTCGCGGCCGCCGCCGAAGCCGAAGGTCTTGAAGCCCATCGTCTCCAGGGCCACGTTGCCCGCGAGGATCATCAGGTCGGCCCACGAGACCTTGGCGCCGTACTTCTGCTTGACGGGCCAGAGCAGGCGGCGGGCCTTGTCGAGGCTCACGTTGTCCGGCCAGCTGTTGAGCGGGGCGAAGCGCTGCTGGCCCCGGCCGCCGCCGCCGCGGCCGTCGCCGGTGCGGTAGGTGCCGGCGCTGTGCCACGACATGCGGATGAAGAGCGGGCCGTAGTGGCCGAAGTCGGCGGGCCACCAGTCCTGCGAGTCGGTCATGACCTTGGCGAGGTCCTTCTTGAGCGCGGCGTAGTCAACGCTCTTGAAGGCCTTAGCGTAGTTGAAATCCGGGCCCATCGGGTTGGACCTGGAGGAGTGCTGGTGCAGCAGCTCAAGCTTCAACTGGTTCGGCCACCAGTCACGGTTGGAGGTGCCGCTGCCGGCGTGAGGACGATTTTGGGTGGGGGTCTCGGTGGCCATGGGGTATCTCCTGATGTTGGGTTCTGAATGATGTCTGATTCTGAAAGACGTCGGGTCTTGAAAGATCCTGGCTTTTTAACGACGTCAGACTTTGAAATACGTCGGACTTTGAATACTGTCGATTATCAATGTGTCGGTTTCTGAATCGCGATGGTCAGTTTGTTCGGTGTCTCATATTTGGCATCTATTCGGCCGGGGCCTCTATTCGGCCGGCGGGCTCTTGTTGGCCTTAAGGCAATTCGGGCAGGTGCCCCAGTAGATCACCTCGGCCTCGTCCACGTGAAAACCCGAGGCGTCGGCCGCGGTGAGGCACGGGGCGCTGCCGACGGCGCAATCGACGTCGAGCGTTTTGCCGCAGTTGCGGCAGATCATGTGGTGGTGGTTGTCGCCGACGCGATCTTCATAACGCGCGAGCGATCCCGCGGGTTGAATGCGCCGGATGATGCCCTTCTCGGCGAGCAGCCCCAGGGCGTCGTAAACCGCCTGCCGCGAGATGGCCCCAATCTCGCCGCGAACCTCCTCGGCCACCTCATCGGCCGTGCAATGCGGCCGCCGCGCCACCGCCCGCAGCACGGCCAGCCGCTGTGCGGTGACCTGCAGGCCGTGGTCTCGTAGGGATTGTGCGGGATCGCTGGACATGGAGCGGCATTTTATGTTGATTCTGGACTATGTCAAGAATTGGCCTAAGTCCACGAAATCACAGGGGCCGGGTCCCGGCATCCGAGCGTATCAGGGTTTGAGAGCCCGAAGCTCGGGGTGCATTCGACCGCTGGAGCGAGAATCCCGTCCCGTTCGTGCGAGAATCCCGTCCCGCTGGAGCGAGAATCCCTTCTCGCTCCCACTTTTCAGGGGAATCCCTTCCCTTGTCATCTGCTCCGCCGGTTGATGGGTCTGACGTCAGCACGGCGACACCGGAAGGGATTCCGGGCGGAGTGGGTGCGAGAAGGGATTCACGCACCAGCGAGGGCGGAGTGGGTGCG
>CALLKH010000477.1 GCA_938008425.1 uncultured Planctomycetaceae bacterium
CCGGAAAAGGAGAAGTTTAAGGCGATCGCGGCGGCCATGCAATTCTGAAGTGCTGTTGTAATCTTCCGCAGAGCCGCCTCTTATGGCGTTTCTGAAGCGGAATCGGGTCCCCACGGGCCGATCTTCTCGAAGATTCGGAGGTAGGGCTCGGTGGCATACGATTTCGGCCGGGTGGATAGCACGTGCCGGAAGGCGGGACTTTGGGTGAACTCCTCCAGCTGGAGCTTGTGATCGGGCGAGCCGGCGAACTGTTTATCCCATGCGAACAGGGTGCCGATCGGGGCCTGTTCGATGCGCTCGCGCGTCGAGGGTTCGCGCGGGTCGCGCTGGCGGTTTTGAACGTAGTCGAGCCAGACGACGGCCGAGATGATTTCGCGGTCGCCGAGTCCCTTTGATCGAAGCGCCTCGAACGCTTCGGCCACGATCGGCGCCTCGGGCGGCGGCTGAAGCGGGCGAATGAAGATGAACGCCGTGAGTCCGAGCATCAGAACAAGCCCTGCGGGAAGCACGCGGGCGGCGACGAAATCCAAGGGGCGGGTGAACTCGATCGCGGAGATTGCGGCCAGCAGCATGAGCGTCGGCGTCGCAATTCGCATGGCGATGAGGGCCTGCTTGAGCATCGGGAATTCGATGTCGATGCCGTGGTGATACCGCATCTGCAATTCGAGTGACGCCCAGAGGAGCAGCATGGCGCCGCCGGTGAGGCATGCGAAGAATCGCCGAGTGTCGAACTGGTGCGTGGTGAGTCCGTTCCATGCAGCGAGCGCCATGATGGCGGCCATCGGTCCGACGGGCACGAGAAAGCGCGCGTAGCCGCCGGAGTCGAAGAGGCCGAAGACGCGGATGACGGTCTGAGCGGCGAAGTAGGCAACGAGGCAGGCGATGACGAGCAGTGCGGAGTCGCGCGGATCGAGACTTGATCGCGGTCGGACATCGGCCATGACGCCGGTCGCGGATTCAACTGCACCCGTTTGGTGGGTCGCGGGCGAATCGCCGATGGGTGGCGTAAGGCTGAATCGCCGGAGTTTCGGGAGGAGTAATGCGCCCGCGACGCCGAGAGCGCCCGCCCATGTCATGGCGCTGACAGCCGGTCCCCATGCGTGCAGCGATCTGGCGAAAAACGTGAGCCATCCGTCGGAGCCGTATTGATTCGAGGGCTTCGGCCGCAGGTAAAGCTCGATGATCGTGGTCATTCCGGAGAAGTAAGCCGCGACATTCACGACCGCCGGCGCCCAGATCATCGGCCAGAGCCGTATCCATGACACCTGCGCGCGATAGGCGAAGAACAACCAGATGGGCAGGAACAGGATCGCCTCGTGGCGCGTGACGAACGCGGCCGAGAGCACCGCCGAGGACCAGCCCCATCGACCGCGCGACGCGAGCAGGACGGCCAGCGCGAGATAGAAGGCGAGGGGCGTTTCGGTCAGCGTCGTCTGCAATAAAACGAAATAAAGCGGCTGAAGCCAGACGAGCGGCACCGCTGCCCACGCGTGCCGCAGATTCATGCGCCGGGCGATGCGAAATGCGAACCAGCCTGTGGCGGCCGACAGCAGCCCTGAGAGTATCCGGCACGCGGTCCAGCCGAGGGCGGCCGTCGGGAAGTAGAGCACGGTGAACCCCGGCCTTCCCCAGTGATCGAGCAGGTAACCGGGCCAGGTCCAGGCCCAGCGAGCGTAGAGATAGTGGGAGAGGTCGTCGAAGTGGTGCAGGCCGTCGGGCGAGGCGAATGCGCATCCGGCCGTTGTTGCGAAGGCGACCGCGGTGAGCATGAGCGCGAGTCGGGTTTCGTTCGAGCGGTTATGATCCGGCATGGAATTCACCCGGGTCATCATGCGGAGAATCCGGGGGCTGTAAAGATAGAAGGAAGTTGAAGACACCTTGCTGGACCTGATTGCAATCGATGTCGGCGCGGCGCGTGTGCGGCTTTGCCGATGGGACGGCCGCGAGGCTCGCGCTCTCGAGGTTGAGTTGGCCAAACCGGATGCCGGTTGGAGGCATTGGCTGAGCGAACTTGGCATCACGGGCGCGCACGAGGTCGTGTTTAGATGCACCCATCCGGAATGGTCGGCTGAATTCGACCGTGATCGGGTGGGGGAGTTCGCCCGCGCCGCCGGCGGGCGCTGGTTGCGGTTTCTGACCTCGTCCGCGACGTCGAATCCCGGCCTGGCGGCGGCGCGCTATTTGGCGGATCGGACGCGCTGGACATCGCTGGTCAGCGTCGAACAGGACGGGGCAGACGTGCATGTCGGCTTGCAGGATCGAAGGGGCCGGATGGGGGGCTTTATGACGTTGAGGGCCGGCGACCTGGCGACGGATTCGGCCGTCTCGAAAGCGGCCCGTGAAATGATGCAAGCTTCTGTAGTGAAGAATGTTAATGCTAGTGAAGGGGTCATGCGTCCGGCGGCGGGCGATCGGCGCGGCTTGGTTTGTCTGGGTGACGCCGCGGAGCGGTGGGGGCCCGTGATCGCTGAGACCCTCAGCTGCACACATGCACTCGTGCCGACGAACGCCGAGTCATGGCCGCTCCTGGGGATGTTGATTGCCCCGATCGAGTTGGAGTTTGAGCAGGACATGGCGGGTCGCGAGATGACGGTTTCGGAGTTGCGCGGCGAGTTCGTCGGGCTGATGGACATCGCCGGCGATGCGATCACGCGCGAGGGCTATGACCTCGATGATGCGGAATCGACGCGGCATGTCGTTCTGGAAGGCCCCCGGGAAGAGGGTGGAGCCGAAGTCGATTTGGAGTCGCTCATCGCCGCCGGTCGGGAGCGAGAAGCCGACAGGAAACACCCCGTCCGATCCATTCGTGTTCGGTCGGTCGTATACCCGCCCCGGCCGGACTGGCCCGTGGATGTCGCGCCGCTGATCGAGCGGTGAGGGTCCCCGGTGGGCCGGTTTGGTCGATTTCGCGGCGCTCGGAATTCGCGGTCGTTTCGAAACCGCTGAATCAGGTCGAAATCCCGTTGAAATAACGATTTAAGCGCGTGTTTGGGCGGCCTAGCCAAGCGGTATGTGAATCGCTATAAAGGGGGGCTCTTAAGCGGGTGGAAATGCCCGGCTCGGACGTTCGGAGGACGCGCGTGAGCCAGATTACGCTACCGTGGGTTGAGCGAAGCCCAGAGAAACTTTCCAGCTACCGACGCAAGGCGATCTTCCGCCTCATTCTGATCGGCGCGCTCCACCTCGGGTTGGCTGGCGCCGCTGCGCTCTGGCTCCAGCCATTTAATGCCGACGAACTGGCGGACTGGAAGATCGTTCCGACGCTCGTCTTCTTTGTCGGCGCACTCGCGGCCGGTCTTGGACTGGTCACTGCGGGGCTGGCCGTCGCTTACTACAAGCAGATCGGTCGCCTGCTTCTATTCTCCTATACGGCGTTCGCCATTTTTTGTTCAGCCGTCGTCGGCGTATGCCTTCTGGTCTGGCTGCATGCGTGGCTCTTTCACGTTGTGCAGCATCCGGTTTCGAAATCGACGAATGAGATCGCGGTCATCGGGATTCCGTACACGATGTCGGTCGACGACGTGTATGCGACGATCTCCGCAGTGGAAATTCCCTTCACCGGCGGGCGGACGCTCGCGATTCCCCTGCTCGCCTATCTGATCTGGCCGCTTCAGTTCGCGTTCGTGCGCGACGTGGTGGCGCTCGCAGGCATCATTGGATTCGTCAGCATCATTCCGGCGTTCGGCATCTGGTGGGAGCGGAAGGTGGCCGGCCGCATACAGTCGCGCATGGGTCCGATGCGCACCGGCGGCTGGCACGGCTGGGCGCAGTCGGCCGCGGACGGCATCAAGCTGGTTTTCAAGGAAGATCTCATTCCGCCGACCGGTGATCCGCTGCTCTTCAAGCTCGCGGTTTACATCGCGTTCATTCCGCCGCTGCTCGCGTTCATCGCGCTGCCGTTCGCGAGCGCATGGGTGTTTCGCGATCTCGATGTGGCGCTGCTGTTCATCCTGGCGATGCTGGGCATTGAAGTGCTCGGCGTGATCCTGGCGGGGTGGGCGAGCAACAACAAGTGGTCGGTCTACGGCGCAATGCGCGAAGCCTGTCAGATGGTCTCGTACGAAATTCCGATGGGCATGGCGCTTCTGATTCCGGTCATGATGGCCGGCTCGCTACAGCTCGGCGGCACTGAGGGCATCGCCTCGCAGCAGGCGGGCGGATTCTGGAACTGGTTCGTGTTCGCGAATCCGTGGTGCTTCATGGCGTTCTTCATCTACTACACGGCATCGCTGGCGAGCTGCAAGCGGGCGCCGTTCGACCTGCCCGAGTCGGAATCGGAACTCGTCGCCGGGTTCCTCACCGAGTACAGCGGGATGCGCTGGTCGCTGTTTTTCTTCGGCGAGTACGTGGCGATGTATGTCGTCTCCGGCCTCGCGGTGATTCTCTTCCTCGGCGGCTGGGGATCGGGCCTGCCGAAGGAGTGGATGCCGACGGGCGATTCGCTCAGTGATGTGTTCTTCCGCGGTCTTCTGTTTGAAGGGCCGCTGTGGTTCGTGATCAAGACGACGGCGCTGTTTTACGTCCAGATGTGGATTCGGTGGACGCTGCCGCGCGTGCGAATCGATCAGGTTCTGTACTCGTGCGTGCAGGTACTGCTGCCGCTGACGATGATCGTGCTGCTCGTCAACACGCTGTGGATCCTCTGCACGGAGCACCTGAAATGGGCGTGGCTGATCACGCTCAATACGTGGCTGCACTGGATCCTGGTGGCGATCGGCGTCGTGGTGTTCCTCGGCTGCCTGGGAATCGCCTCGTACGGCTACCGGAATAATCGGCGGCTCGTCGGCAGCATGGCGGCGGTGCAGTTGCCGGGCTCGTAGTTTTGGTTCGATTTAAGCCTCAAGGCGGGAGGAGAAGCCCGTTGAAACGGGCTCAACGACGCGAGGCTTGAGAATGGAATGAGGCTCGCGTCACCAGCCGTCAACGGCTGGCCTATGGCCCTTCGGGAAAGACCGCTGAAGCGGCCTAGAGGAAAAGCAGTCGATTGGAGTGACGTCGTAAGTTAAATCCGTCCGTAGGTCGATTCGGCAGCGTTTGATAATGGAAGTGGCGCCCAAGTGTCTGGCCTGCCGTTCAGCCACTGAAAAGGGGTTTCTGCTCGATCGTATCCATAACAGTTCACGCGTGCGTCAAGAGTGGTGTGCGGGCGAACCCGTTCGATCCTTCTGGACGGGCCTGAAGATGCCCAAGGTTCGATACGGCGTCGTCGCCTATCGCTGCACGCGATGCGGGTTTTTGATGGAATTCGCGACTGAGAAACCGGCAGGGTATTAGTTAGAAATGGACGCACTGGCTTTTTACATCTTTGCCGCACTCGCGCTTTCCAGCGCGGTCGGTGTGGTCGTCTCGAAGAACATCGTTCGCACCGCCATCTGCCTGCTGGGAACGCTCGGCGGCGTGGCGTGTCTGTACTTCCTGCTCGACGCGAACTTTCTCGCGGCCGTGCAGTTGATCGTGTACGCCGGCGGCACGCTGATCCTGATCGTCTTCGGCGTCATGCTCACCAGCCAATCGCCGTGGGTCGTCTTCTCGCCGACGCGCGGGCAGGTCGTGGCCGCGTGTTTCGTGGCGCTCCTGATGGCGACGGGCCTGATCACGCTGTTCATCTCGACCGACTGGCCGACGGGACCGGCCGCTCCGCTGACGGCCTCGCCGAAGGTGGCGGACGTCGGCACGGTGCTCCTCACCCAGTATCTCGCCCCCTTTGAAGTCGCGAGCGTGCTGCTCCTGGTCGTGATGATCGGCGCGGCGTACCTGGCGAGATCGGAGAAGCAATAAGCCCATGCTCACCGAAATCGGAATCAACCACTATCTCGTGCTGTCGGCGCTGATTTTCTCGCTCGGCATTCTGTGCATGGCGACGAAGCGAAATGCGATCGGCATCCTGATCGGCGTCGAACTGGTGCTCAACTCGGCGAACATCAATCTCGTCGCGTTCAGCAAGTACCAGACCGGCGCGGCTGACGGCCACGTGTTCGCGGTGTTTGTGATTCTTCTCGCGGCGGCCGAGGCGGCCATCGCGATCGCGATCTTCATGAATTTCTACACCTCGCTGCGGACGATCGACGTGGATCGGGGCGATGAGTTGAAGAACTGACGGATATGAACCACTCGTCCGCGGGCGTCGCAAGGTTGCGGCGGTCCGGCGATCAGAGCTGCCATGGATAATCACACCCTTGAAATCTGTCTGGCGCTGGGCGTTCTCGTCCCGCTGCTCAGCTTTACGTTTCTGGCGTTCTGGGGGCCGACGCTCGGGAAGCCGAAGGCGTCGTATGTCGCGCTCCTTGCGATTCTCATCAGCTGCGCACTCGGGACCTACGTGCTGATCACCTGGTATGGGATGGACGATGCCGCGCGGACGGCCGCATCGGCGGGGGTTTTCTGGTACGACTGGGGCAAGCTCGGCAGCATTCCCATCCAGATCAGCGTCAAGCTGGATTCACTCACCGTGATCATGTTCTTCATGGTCACGTTCATC
>CALLKH010000478.1 GCA_938008425.1 uncultured Planctomycetaceae bacterium
CGAGCGCCTGCTCCACCATGTTCGGCACATCGATCGACAGCGTGGTGAGGCTTGGATTTACGTATTTCGACAGGTGAACGTTGTTGCAGCCCACGACCGAGAGCTGCCCCGGCACGTCGAGCCCCTGCGCCTGGGCGCCGGCCACCGTGGCAATGGCGATCTCGTCGCTGATGCAGAGCACGCCGGTCGTCTTCGGTGCGCGATTCATGAGTTGGAGCAGCGCGGTCGGCCCCATGTCGGGGTTGGCGCAGGGCTGGCGAATCAACGCCTCGGGACCGAATCCATGCTCGCTCAGGGCCTTGAGAAATCCCTGGCGGCGCAACGCGAACCATTGCGGTTCGTCGGCGTCATCCGGTCCGCCGATGTAGGCGATGTTCTCGTGACCAAGCTGGAAGAGGTAGGAAGCCGCCTGGTAACAGAAATCGCTGATGTCCGGACTGACTTCGGAGAAGTCGCTCTGATCGAGGGCGCTGTGCAACAGCACGGTGTTCGGTGGTGACACCGGGCCGACCATCTGCTCGCCGAAAGGATCGGAGTAAAACGACTCCGGGGGAGCGATGACAATCGCGCCCCCGAGATTAAACTGCCTCAACGACTGGTGGAAACTGCTCAACGACTGGCAGCAGATCACGCTGTAGCCGCGCGATTCAATCGAACGCGACACACAGTCGACGAGTTCCGCAAGATAGAGATGGCTCGAGATGAATTCGGCGAACATCACAATGGTGTGCAGTTGTTCGCCGCGCAGACTCCGGGCCATCAGGTTGGGAACGTAGCCCAGTTCCTTCGCTGCGTTGCGACAGCGCTCCGCGGTATCATCGGTGACCAGGCTGGTCTTCCCCGACAACGCCCGCGAGACTGTCATGGCCGAGACGCCCGCGCGCTTGGCCACATCCTTCAGGGTGACATTCCGCTGTCTCATATAAATGACGATGACCGGTTCCCGCGCCGAAGCGATGCGCCATCCCGGCGGGACGCCGATTCCCGATCACACCATCCCCTATGTCAATCAGTCTAGCAGATGCAAGGAGCCGGTAAAAGGGTCAGTCATCGACGGCAAGTGCGGAAAACCGCACATTTGGAAGGGCTCCGAATCCGATTAAGAAAGTATGAAGCTCACGATGAAATCTGGAGGGCATCGCCCCCCGAACGGGGAGTGGGATTCCACCTTTTGGCGCCGAGGCGCCCTTTGTCCTCGAACAAATCGATCGCCCGACGAGCCCAGCCTCCGTCCGGCGATTTTTGCCGGATTCGACACTCACCACCGACCCGGGTCCATAGCTTCCGACATCGTCGATAATTGGACCGATAAACAATAGCAGAGACACTCTGCGCATGGTTCCCGCGATTCGGGTGGGATGGCTTTTCAGGAGGCGCGTGCGTGACGAATGCTTACATCACCGGGGCCGGCGGATTCGTCGGACGCGCGCTGCTCGCCCATTGGCTCGGCGACGGCCGTCGCGCGACCTGCCTTTGCCGCAAGATTTTGACCGACCTGCCGGAGCATCCGGCCTGTCGCGTGGTTCACGGCAGTTTGTCGGACAGTGCCGCGAATCTGGCTCGCGCCATGGCCGGCTGTGACATCGTATTCCACCTCGCCGCGAAGGTTTCGTTCCACCCGGCCGATCGGGCCGACCTGATTCGCGACAACGCCGACGGCACCGAGCGCATCATCGAGGCGGCGCGAATCGCCCGCGTCCCCCGGCTGGTCATCGTCAGCAGCGCCTGCACCATCGGACTTTCCGACAGTCCCGATCGGATTCTCGACGAAGCCACCCCCTTCGATGAGAAGCTGGCCCGCCGCAACCCCTACCTGCATAGCAAGCACCTGACGGAGATGCATGCACTCTCCGCCGCCGAAAGCGGCGCCAACGTGGTCATCGTCAATCCAACGACGATTTTCGGGGCCGGCGATCGAACGCTCAATTCCGGCACGCTCATCAAACAGGTCGCCCAGTCGAAGGTCATGCCCGTTCCGCCGGGCGGGTCGAACGTCGTGTCGATCAGCGACGTCGTTCGCGGCATCATCGCCGCCGGCGAGCGCGGACGCCCGGGACGCCGCTACATACTGGGCGGCCATAACCTGAGATTCAGCGAGATCATCGGGACGATCAGCCGCGTCGTCGGGCGCCGGCCGTGGTGCGTGCCGGTCCATTCGATCGCCCAGATTCCCATGATGGGCGCGGCATGGACGCTCGGAGCGTTGACTCGCAGCAGGCTGATCACGCCCCAGATTATCGCCGACACCTTCGCATTTAAGTACTACTCCAGCGGAAGAGCCGAAGCTGAGCTCGGCTGGCGAGCCGAGCAAGGGTTCGAAGACGCAGTCGCAGAGGCCTGGGAGTTTTACCTGGCGAACGGCCTGATCACCCCGCCCAGCGAGGCCGCGGCATGAACACAGCTATTCCCTATTCCGCCGCGGCGATCAAGCAGGCCAACCGTCGGCTCTACGATGCCGTCGCGGATCGCTACGAGGGGCTCGACGGCCGTCGCGACGAAACGCTTCTGCGCTGGATTCGAGGCATCCTCGGTGAACTCGCGCTCAAACATGGAAACGGCATCCTGCTCGATCTCGGGACGGGCAGCGGCGTGGTCATTCGCGCCGCGGACCAGCTCTTCCGGCGATCACTGGCGATGGACATCTCGCCGCGCATGCTGGCGACGCTCAATGCACCGACCAACGAGCGAATCGCGGCGGATGTGGACGCGATCCCGCTTCGGGATAATTCCGTCGATGTCATCGCCTGCTTCGCGGTGCTGCATCATCTGCCCGGCTCATCGCGCCTGGCGGGCGAGGTCGTCCGCGTTCTGCGGCCGGGCGGGGTCTTCTGGTCGGATCACGACATTGAACTGGAATTCTGCCGGCGCTATCGCGGGCCGCTGAAGCTCTACCGGTCGCTGCGCGCGGCAAAATCAAAATACTCGGGACAACAGAGCGACCTGGAAACGAGCGTGTACGAGGCGGCCGAGTGCCGAGAGAACGGGGTCGATGCGGTCGAGACCGTCCGCGATTTTCAGGCCGCGGGACTCGAGACGCTGGCGACGTATCACTGGTTCGGCCTGGCCCGTTGGTCGAATCGACTCTTCGGAACCAAGCCTCGTCGGCGCGGCCACGCCCCGCTGCTGCGAATCACTGCGACAAAGCCCAACTAGAGGAAACCGGAATGGCGCGCGTTGTCATCGTTTACCCACGACCCAATCGAATCAAATTCGACACCGCACACTCGGTTAATCTCGGTGTGGCTTACATGGCGGCGGCGCTGGAGAAGCGCGGCCATTCGGTGGCGGTCCACGACTGCAATCTCCAGCCTGACCACGAACTGCCCCCGAAGCTGCGCGATGCCGAGTTGGTCTGCTTCTATACGATCACTGCGGCGTTCAAGGCGGTGCTGAGCTGGGCGGAAGTCATCAAAACCCGCTACAACGCCGACTGCAAGATCATCATGGGCGGCCCGCATCCGACTGCGCGACCGGCCGAGTGCCTGGCGTCGCCGTATGTCGACTACGCGGCGATCGGCGAAGGTGAACTGCTCGTCTGCGATTTGATCGAGAATCTGAGAAACCCGGCCGTTCGCGATGCGCTGCCCGGCCTTTGCTACCGCCGCGACGACGGAACCATCGCCAATAACGGCAAGGCGGTGTTTCCACCCGACCTCGACGCCCTGCCGTTTCCGGCCTATCACCTCTTTCCCGTGGATCGCGTCACGCCGACGCGGCCGACCTGGATCAACGCCCGGGGGCTTCGCTGCGGATCGATGATGACCTCGCGCGGCTGCCCGTTCAAATGCACCTTCTGCACGTCGGCCGCGGATCAGGCGTTCGGAAAGAAGTTCCGGGCGATGTCGCCGGAGCGGGTGGTCGAGGAAATGGCGTGGATGGTGCGCGACTACGGCATCAACTTCATCGAGTTCCAGGATGACGTGTTCAACCTGATCACGAGCCGCGCCGAGGAGATCTGCCGGCTGCTGATTCGGCGCAATCTGCCGGTCAAGTGGTCGATTCCCAACGGCATCTCGCGGGTCGAGAACATCACCGAGGGCTTCATGCGGCTCTGCAAGCAGGCGGGCTGCGTCGATGCCTGGTTCGCCGCCGAGACCGGCTCCGATCGCATCCGCGACGAAGTCATCAACAAACAGAATACGATGCAGCAGGTGCGAGACGCGGTGGCCGCGTCCAAGCGGGTCGGCCTTCAGACCGGCGCGTTCTTCATCTTCGGCAGCGCGGACGAAACGCTGGAAGAGATGCAGATGACCATCGATTTTGCCAAGTCGCTTCCGCTGGATCGCGCACAGTTCACCATCGCGACGCCGTTTCCGGGCACGTCATTGTGGGATCGAATTGAACGCGAAGGCAAATGGCTCGTCCGCGATTACGACTACTTTGGACCTTACGAAAACGTCGTCTATTTCGAACTGGGGCAGCTCAAGAAGGAAAACGTCCTGAAGATGTACAAGAAGGCGTTTCGCAGTTTCTTCCTGCGACCTTCCTACCTCTTCCGGAACGTGGCCCTGCGAAAAGAGACCTATACCAACATGCCCCTCCTTGTTCGGCAGGCCTACCAATTCATGACCTGAGGACTTGGAGGCCAAGGGCGCCGGATTGATCGATCAGTATGCCATGTTTCTCGACTGCGCGGTCGCGGCGATCTGCTGGGGCGGCCCCGCCTGGGCTTCGACAAAGCTGGCCGCGCGATGGCTTCCCGGCGGGCGACTGCATGTCCGTCTCGCCGCCGTCGGCATCATTCTGATTGCCTTCATCGTGCTCGCCGGTGAACTGCTCGGCACTCTCGGGCTGCTGAGGCCTGGATATGCCGTCGTCGTGTCACTGTTATTCGTCGCCGCCGCGCGTCAGCTTTCACTGAAGCCGTCTGGTGCGCACCGTGGCCCGTCGGAATCGACGGAAGAACCCAGTACTCTCGGTTCGAATCAATTCCACGACGTTACCACATCGAACGAACCCGCATGGGTCACGATCCTCTCCTGGCTGCGCGAGCGTTCACGAGAGGGCTACTGGCTGGTCGCGGCCTTCGCCGGGCTCCAGATTGCAACCGCGCTCATTCGCAGCCTGCGGTACCCGCCGATCTCGTGGGACTCGATGACCTATCACTACTTCCTGCCCGCCCGCTGGGTTCAACTGGGCGAAATCGTCCCGTTTGCCGCGCCGGGCGGCATGGATACCTATCGCGCCGCGCCGATCAACCTTGAATTGATCGTGGCATGGGCCATGCTGCCATTCCATTCCGATCTACTGGTCAACCTGATCAACTTC
>CALLKH010000479.1 GCA_938008425.1 uncultured Planctomycetaceae bacterium
TATCTCGTCGTGTTCGGCTACTCGTTCCGCCAGATGAAAGCGGGACCAAACCAGATTTCCGAATTCGTCATCTACCTGCTCTGCGGCGTGCTCTCGTGGCGATTCTTTGAAAGCGCGGTTGTGCAGGCCACGGGCTGCATCCGCTCGAATCGGGGCCTCATCCACGAAATCAATTTCCCGAAAGCCGTCTTCCCCACCAGCGTCTGTCTCTCCAAGCTCTCCGACTTCTTCTGGGGACTGGTCGTGATGATGGCTCTTATCGTCATTCTTCATTCGCAATCGATCACGCCGCACATGCTCTGGCTGCCCGTCATCGTCGGCATTCAACTGATCTTCACGATGGGATCGGTGTTCGTCGTGGCCGTCCTGGGCGCGTTCGTCGCCGACACCGCCAACATCGGGGCCGTCATCATGAAGCTCTGGTTCTACATCTCACCCATCTTCTATCGCGTCAAACAGCCTACGGGCATCATTCCTGATGAATACGTCCATCTGTACATGCTGAACCCCATCGCCTGCTTCTTCGAGGCCTACCGCGACTGCCTCCTTCGCGGCCAGGCGCCCGACACGTTCCAACTGCTTTACACCCTGGCGATCTCGCTTGCCCTCTTTTTCGGCGGGTTCGCACTCTTCACGAGGGGCGAAGGCCAGTTCGCCAAATACGTCTGATCGTGAACGGGGAGCCTTCCAGCAACATGAAGCCCAGCGGCGCCATCGTCTCACTCACGGCCGTCCTCTGGGACTTTCCCCTCATCGGCCGCACGCGCATGCTGACCGAGGCGTGGCACGCGGTGGATCAACCCGCCCTGTTCATCGAACCGCCGCACTCGTATCGCAGCGTGCTTCGAGCCTTCGCCGACCGCATCAAAGGCCGACCGGCCGCCGCGCCACACATCATCCGCCCGTGGCCGGCGCGGTATCCCGCGCGATGGTGGACGCGCATGGACGAACGCCGCCTGCGAAAGATGCTCCACAACAGCGCCATCGACCTTCGACGACGACTGGAACGCCACGGACCTCTCAATGGAGCGACCGCCATCGTCGTGTCACCCATTTGGCTCCCGTGGCTGGAGAAGCTGCCCTTCGGCCGCGTGATCTACGACTGCATCGACGATCTGGCCGTCCACGCGCCCGATGCCGATCGCCTGCGTCTGTTTCAGAGATGGGAAAAGGAGCTCATCGACCGATGCAATGCCATCGTCGTCACCGCCGAGGAACTTCGCACACACGTCACCACGATTCGTCCGAATGTCCGCGTCGAAACGATTCGCAACGGCGTCGACGTCGACCGCTTTCAGAACGCCGCTGCACAATCGCCGACACCGGGTGATCTTCCGACCGACGACCGCCCGATCATCGGCTTCGTTGGCGCGCTCTACGAATGGATCGATTTCGATCTGATCCGCCGGGCGGCCGAAGAACTGCCGCAGGCCCATTTCGTGCTCGTCGGCCCCGATGATCAGCCCGACGACATTGAATCCCTTCGCCGCCTGCCAAATATTTCGCTGCTCGGCCCCCGGCCCTATGCGCAGGTGCCCGCCTATGTGAATCGGTTCGACATCTGCTGGGTGCCCTTCAAGACCGGCCGCATCGCTGCCGCCGCGAACCCGGTGAAAATCTACGAGTACCTCGCTCTCGCGAAACCGGTGGTAACGACGCCCGTGGCCGACACGGCGTCATTCGGCGACCTCGTTCGCGTCGGCAGCACGCACGACGAGATCATCGCCCACCTGACGGCGCTGACCGCCGATCCCCGCCCCACGACCGCCGACGCTGAATCCCGCATCGCATTTGCCCGCCGCAACTCATGGCAACAGCGCGCCGCCCAGTACACCGAACTCATCGCAAGTCTCGACCAATCGAACTGAAGCTCATACGTCGTTAGCCAAGCAACGGCGGGTCCCCCACCCCGCGCCGAAGGCCGGGCCGCGCGGGTGCCCCACCCCGTGCCGAAGGCCGGGGTGGGGGACGGATGAATCGCATTCACTCGAACATCTTCAATTCGATCGCGAGGATCGCAGCCTTTGACGCCGCGGCCGGACCGCGAAATCATGGCGCATATGGCGAAACTCGACACGCTGATGACCTGGGGCGACATGATCAAGTTTTCACACTCGATCTTCGCCCTGCCGTTCGCGCTGATGGCCGCGTTTCTCGCGGGACGCAGCCTCCCCGGCGGAACGCCCACCCTCATGCAATTTGCGCTCATCATCATCTGCATGATCAGCGCCCGAAGCTTCGCCATGACTTTCAACCGCATCGCCGATGCGAAGCTCGACGCGGAGAATCCCCGAACGCAGAACCGGCCGATCCCCGCCGGAAAGATCACCCGCGCACAGGCGTGGAGCTTCCTTCGCGTCAGCGCACTGGTCTTCGTCGGCGGTTGCGCCGCGTTCATGATCGCCTGCAACAACAAGTGGCCGCTGCTGCTCGCGATTCCCACGCTGCTTCTGCTAGCGGGCTACTCCTACGCCAAGCGCGTCACGGCGCTGGCTCACTTCATCCTCGGCGCCGCGATCGCCTTCGCACCGATGGCCGCGTGGATCGCCATCCACCCCGAGACGCTCGGTGGGTCGGCGCTCATTCTCACCGGCGCGGTACTCTTCTGGATCGCCGGCTTTGACATCATCTACGCCTGCCAGGACATCGACGTCGACCGCCGCGACGGCCTCTTCTCGGTCCCGGCCAAGCTTGGCGTCGCGAACGCCCTCAAGCTGTCACGCGCCTGTCACGTCATCACCATCGCCCTGCTGATCGCCCTCGGCATCGTCTCGGGAATGGGCTGGCTGTACTGGTCCGCAGTCGGGATCACCGCGCTGCTCCTGGCCCTCGAACAGTCCGTCGTAAAGCCCCACGATCTATCCAAGGTGAACATGGCATTCTTCACGATCAATGGATGCATCAGCCTGCTTCTCGGTCTTGCGACCATCGCCGACCTTCTCTGGATTTCCGGGCGATGACCTGTGAAACCGGACCAGCCGGCGAGCCAAACTCACCGTAAATTCATGATTAACATATTCTTACGGATCAATATCGCTGCAACATCCAACCCTGATCATCCCGCCGTCATGCGTTGAAAGCCGCAGAGGAGCGGGGTATAGTTCCGGGGCTATGGCTCACCGATTCACAACCGTCTCAAAGGTCATGCTGCTCTCGGCGGCCGCGATCTCACTCGCAGCCGGCCCCAGTGCGGCCGTGGCCGAGGCGCAGTATGAATTTCGGGCCTGGGCCGCCCGCGCCGAGGCAGCGCGAAGTCTCGCGGCGTCCAAGAAGGCGCCGGCCGATTCCGGCACATCCGATCAGAACCCCGAATCCGACGGTTCCCGTTCGAAATCCGAACGCAGCTTCAATTGCTTCTTCGTTCCCCCGTCGGCCAAACCGACCGACACGAAGTCTTCCGGCGACTTGCCCGTCCTTTCAGTTTCGCCGGTCATCAGTTTCCATCAGGCGGATGCCGCGGAACTCGTGTCTGAAGCACCGCTCTCGGCGCCCACGCCGCTTCATCGGCCGGCGCACCGGGCCCACGCGCCGCCGCGCGCTTAATCCCATCTCTGGCTTTCGCACCGAACAGGAATCGCGGGGATCGCGGTTCTGGTGATTCAATCTGACAGCTTTCGGAATCCGAACTATTTCCAACTATCTTCGCGCGACTTCGCGCGGCGCCGGCCTCGAATGAAGGCGACTTGGCGTGAACCACACAACAACAGGGTCCAGATCATGCACGAACGTGACTTGTGGTGGAAAATCGTATTGGTGGGCGTCCTTTCGGCGCTCGGCTTCGCGGCCAGCTACCCGCTCGACAAAAAAATCAAGTACGGCATCGACCTCGCCGGCGGCTACAGCCTGCTCTACGAACTCGATGACCGCGGCATGGAAGGGCAGAGCCAGGCCGACCTCTCCGCCCGCGTCATCGAAGTGCTGCGACGCCGCGTGGACCCCAACGGCGTGTTCAATCTCGTCTGGCGATCGGTCGGCAGCAATCGAATTGAGATCCAGATGCCGGCCCCGGGTAAGGAAGTCACCAGGGCTCGCCGGGAATACGAAAAAATCCAGCAGAAGCTACAGGACACCATCCTGCGCCGCAGCACCGTCATTTCGGCGATCGCCCGTTCGCAGGATCGCCAGAAGGATTTCGCCGAGCTGGCCCAGGGCGTGGCATCGCGCCTTGACCTGCTCATGGCCGCCGCGAAGGCCTACGACGACCTCAAGGCCGTCGAGCCGCTCGCCCGCGATAATGACAAGACACGGGAGAAGGTGCTCGCCGCCCTCGCTTTGCCCGCTGATCAGCGCGCCGCGGCCATCGAGCCGATCATTGCCGAGCTTCCCGAACGCCGGGATGCAATGGACGCCCTGGTCAAGGCGTACGACGAGTTCAAGGCCGCCGAGGCGGCCCAGGCCGCAGCCGGGCCGACCAGCCAGCCTGCGATTGACGATCTCAACGCGAAGCGCAGCCTCTACGAAGTTTCGCTTCAGAAGGTGCTCGATGTCGCGCTCGATCGCTCACTCGAGCTTGAGACCAAGTTCGATGCCGCGGTCGGCGCCGTCGTCAACACCAACCTTGACGTGAACCGCCTTCAGTCCATTCTCGAAATGAGGCCGAAGGATTCGGAACGGGCCACGGCGATTGACGAGCTGACCTCCCAGTTCCCGGGGCTCGCCGATCTGATTCGACAGCTTGTCGAACAGGACCTCGTGCTCCGTGAAAAGCGAAAGGCCGGCGAAGGCCGCCTCGAAGACCCGGCGGACCTTCAGCGACTGCTCAAGGGCGCCGGCGTGCTCGAGTTCCGCATCATTCCGACGGTCGCGGCCGATCCGGCGCTCGAGTCGTACCGTGCCGACCTGAAGCGGCGCGGCCCGAGCCCAAAGCCGGGCGAGCAGTCCTATCAGTGGTTTGAGATCGAGGATCCGGCGGATTTCCTCAATATTCGCAACCCCAAGGAAATGAAGCAGCTTGAAACTGATTTCGAGCGCCGCAAGATGTCGCTCGGCGTCGTCGTCGAACGCTCCGGCGACAAGTATTACGTGCTCAGCCACATCGCCGACGGCTACACGATGACCCACTCCGCCAAGGCCGACGAGGCCGACTGGTCGCTCGTTTCGGCTCACCAGGCCCGGGATGAAAGCGGAGCCCCGGCGATCGGTTTCCAGCTCGACCCCGTCGGCGGAACCAAGTTCGGCCCGCTCACGCGGCAGCATCGCGGGTCGCAGCTCTGCATCTTCATCGACGACGAGGCGATTTCGCACGCCCGCATCAACTCGCCGATCACCACGAATGGCATCATCCAGGGCCGATTCACCTCGCGTGAAGTGCAAGAAATGGTCAAGAAGCTCAACGCGGGCAGTCTGCCGCAAAAGCTCAAGGACCCGCCGATCAGCGTTCGCGCGATTGGATCCAGCCTGGGCCAGGCGAACAAGGAGGCGGGCCTCCGCGCGGCCGTCATCGGCGCGATCGCCGTCGCGGTATTCATGGTCTTCTACTACCGCTACGCGGGCATCGTCGCTGTGATCGCCGTCGGGCTGAACATCCTGTTCACCTTTGCCATGATGTCCATGCTCGGCGCGACGCTGACGCTGCCCGGCATCGCCGGTCTCGTTCTCGCCATCGGTATGGGCGTCGATGCGAACGTGCTCATCAACGAGCGCATCCGCGAGGAACTCAACCGCGGAACCGCTTTCCGAATGTCGGTGAAACTCGGTTATGAACGGGCCTTCAGCGCGATTCTCGACTCCAACGTCACCACCGTGCTGACCTGTATCATCCTCTACCTGATCGGCAGCGAGCAGATCAAGGGCTTCGGTCTCACCCTCGGCGTCGGCGTGTTCATCAACACCTTCACCGCCTACTTCGTGTCGCGCATGTTCTTCGAGATCATGTCGATGATCTCCGTCCCGCGGGAAGTCTTCCGAAACCCGCTGCTCATCGGCGTCGCCATCACCCTCGGCGGCGGCATCCTCTACGGCCTCGGATACGCCCTCAACGCGCCGGAGCTTCGCGAGACGTCGTCGCTCATGGCCTTCGGCCAGTCGCTCATCGACGTCGGACCGGCCGTTCTGATCCTGCTCGCGCTGATGTGGCTCATGCGAATGATCCACGCCAATCGCAAGACGCTTCCGATGGCGTCGCTCATCGGCGTGCCCAGCATCAACTGGATCGCGGGACGCAAGGTGTTCATCACCATTTCCGCGGTTCTGGTCATTGGCAGCGTCGGCCTGTTCATCAGCCTGCCGGAGAAGGACCTCTACGACATCGAGTTCCTCGGCGGCGTCAACGCACAGATCGACATCAAGAAGGACGGAACCATCGGCAAGCTCGATTCCGTCGTCAAGCAGCAGGAGGCCATCAATAAGGCGCTCAAGGCCAGCGGCGACAAGCTCGCGAACTACGCCACGGCCATCAGCCAGGCGACCCTCACGGGCGCGAGCGGCACCTACACCCTTTCCACACCGGGGGTACCGGCCGGACGTCTCGCCCCGCTGCTTCGCGATGTCGACTCTCTCCAGGATCATCTCAGCGGTCAGGACGGCATCAGCTACAGCGACCCGGCGTCGACCGTCATCACGCTGCACACCCGCGACGCCGCCGAATTGAAGGCCGATACCCTGCTCACCGATCTTCAGAAGCGCGTGAGCGATGCGGCGACGAATATCGCCGACTCGCAGATTCAGGCCATCTCCGGCATAGAGGCCGGCGCCCAAGAGGTGGATGAGGCTTCCGGACAGTCGTTCACGATCGTGACCCGCGAAACGGCCAAGGACGTCGTGGTCGAAGCGATCATGGACACCCTTGAGAACGATCTGAACATTCAGCCCGCCCTGACGTTTAATCTTCTGAAAGATCCGAACGAGGGCTCGAATCCGTACTTCGCCATCCGCGAAAGCGATCCGAAGACGCTGGGAGTGCCGATGACCGACACCGAGGCCGCATCGCTGGAACTCCAGGGATGGGAAGGCGGCGTCGCCATCGTTCTCGACGACGTCGATCCGCCGCAGGCCATCGGCGTGCTTCAGGGCCGCCTGAAGTCCATGCGGCTCCAGCCCGACTTTGAAAAGTACGGCTGGCGCGAATCGAAGGTCTTCGGGCTCAAGCCGACGCCCGACAACCCGAATCTCTTCAGCCGGGTCATGGTCGCGGTTCGCGATGAGAACCATCCAATGTTCGACGAACAGGGCGGCATCGCCGGCACCTGGCGACAGATGGTGGCGGAACCCGAAGTGAAACTGCTGACGGAGGCCCTCCAGCGGCAGACATCACTGAACCAGGTCACCCAGTTTGACCGCGAAGTCTCCGGCGAGGCCAAGATTCAGGCCTACGTCGCCCTCGCGCTGAGCTGGCTGGTCATCATTGCCTATCTCTGGTTCCGGTTCGGCAGCGTGCGCTGGGGCGCCGCGGCGGTCATCGCCCTCGTCCACGACGCGACCATCGCCCTTGGCGCCGTCGCTCTCACGGCCGTCATCGGCGGCACCGCCATCGGCAACCTGCTCATGATCGACGGCACGTTCCGGATCGATCTCTCGGTCGTTGCGGCGCTGCTCACGATCATCGGTTTTTCAGTCAACGACACGATTGTCATCTTCGATCGAATCCGCGAGAATCGCGGCCGGTTGAAGGAAATAAATGCCGATATCGTGAATACGGCGATCAACCA
The DNA here is from genome assembly GCA_938008425.1 of uncultured Planctomycetaceae bacterium. GTDB lineage: Bacteria > Planctomycetota > Phycisphaerae > UBA1845 > UTPLA1 > JADJRI01. The sequence continues at coordinate 7,647 of CALLKH010000479.1, forward strand.
GACGCTGTCGCGAACGGTGCTCACAACCTTGACCGCCCTTATGACCGTTTTTATCATGTACGTCTGGGGCGGACGAGGCATTCACAGCATCAATTACGCGCTGGTGGTCGGCATGTGTGTCGGAACCTACAGCACGATCGCGATCGCGTCGCAGTTCGTACTCAGACGCGCGCAACTGGCCACGGTTAAGGCCTAGGCTCGCGATCGACAATGACATCATGGAGGATGTTCGATGGGCACGGAAGTCCGTATCGGTTTCGCCGCCGGTCTCTTGATCGTCGTCGTTGCAGGCGTTTACTTTTTCTACGGAAGCAGCCGTGACGAGGCGGATCTGAAGATCGTCACCGGCGTTTCCACCAGCGACATCCCGAAGATTCCCGCCGCGCGCGACGACACGTCGCGCGCGGCGAATCCTTCGTCGGCGCAGCCCGCGCCGACGTCCTCGGCCCGCAACACAAAGCCAGCGACGCCGACCCGGACGGCTGCCATCCCGTCAACGCGTTCGGAGCCGCTCGCCGGCGGATCGAAGTCTGCTGATGCGACGGTCCGAACCCCCATCGCCACCGCGACGGATTCGCCGTCATCCACCCACTCCAACATCAGCCGCGTCACGCCGGCCGGCCCATCGGGATCCGTCGTCACGCCGATTCCGAACGCTGACGCGAATACCGCGTTCGCCTCACGGCGGCCGACCGGTGCTTCGAATTCAACCGACTCGACGCCGCTGATGCCCGAATCGTCGCCGCCGTCATTCCTCCGCACCTCGCCGTCATCGACGCTCATCGAGGCGACGCGGCAGAATCTCGGCCTTCCTGAAACCACCAAGCCGGCTCCCGACTCTTCCGAGGAGGAGTCAAAGCCGGTCGCCAGTCCGTCCAAGTCCGAACCGCGCGACCCCACGACGATCGCGCTGCCGCCCTCGCTGCGAATGACGCCCACCGATCGATCGGCCCCCGTTCGCACCGGCGCGGCGAATGATCGACCTTCGCAGCCGGCCAACACCGCACTCGCGTCGAACGATCCGCGAAACAAGCCGATCGATGCCAGGCCGGCCGCCAACACAGGGGCGTCTCCGGTTCGCCCGGCCGTCGAACGAACCACGCCCGTCGTCACCATTCCACCCCGGGTGGAGGCGTGGCCGAAGACTCACACCATCGTCCAGAACGACACCGTCGCGGCACTGTCCGCCGACTACTACGGTTCGACGAAGTACATCCAGCGAATCCTCAAGGCCAATCCCGGCCTCGATCCGCGACGGATGAAAATCGGCGATGACATTGTGATCCCCGCGCCCGACGACGTCGCCGCGTCGGCCTTGCCCGACACCATTCCCGCGCGGCTTGCCGTCGCCAATTCGCCTGTCGCCGCGACCACCGCGCCGGTCAGGACCGAACCCCGACCCGCCGCCGCGAAGACCTACACCGTTCGAGACGGCGACACCTTCTACAGCATCGCGCAGCGAACCATGGGCAACGGCGCCAAGTGGAAGAGCCTCTTCGAACACAACAAGGCCGTGGTCAAGAACAACCAGCGCGGCCTGAAGTCGGGAATGGTGCTTGCCATTCCCGGCAACTGATCACGATCGCATCCGCCGATCGGCCCGATCTGACAACTCAATTACTTAACCCAAGGCCGCGTCAATCGACGCGGCCTTGTTCTTTGGGCGAAGGCGCGGGCGATTCAGGAACGGCCAACCCGCGCTCGCAGCCACCTCGCAGTTGGAAGAGCAGAACCACGAAGCAGATCAACCCGCACCATCGGCCGGCCGCATGGCCCATCCATTGCCCTCGAAGTGCGGCCGTCCAGAATCTTACCCAATCGCCGCTTCCCGCCCCGGGCCAGACCCAGAGGATGTTAATCATGACGCACAGT
>CALLKH010000480.1 GCA_938008425.1 uncultured Planctomycetaceae bacterium
AAGGCGCGAGTCGAAAGGAGCAATCCGGTTCGTCGGACTGTTCTAGGCGGAAATCAGGGTCGTTTCTCGCGGTTTACTGGAGGGTCGGCGGGGTGGACCGTCCAAGCGATGGCCGGGATGCGAACGAATTTAGGATCTGTGTTGACTTGACGCCGCAAATCTGTTCCCTTGGCATTGGTTTTCAGCGTTTGATGAAGGAAACGGCGCCCGATCGCCCGGCGCCGGGTTCGTAAGCGACTTATGGATAAATCGCCTAGAATTCATAGTGGTGGAGTGCGGCCGACCCTTAGCCGCCGGGCGATTTTCGACCGGGCTCCCATTTCATGCCCCCCCTCGGGAAGTTGGGCCGCACAGGCCCCGTCCTGTACTCGATTGAGGAGAACCTTCCGATGAACCGAAATCGCAAGAGCGGATTCACATTAATTGAACTGCTGGTCGTCATTTCGATCGTCGCGATCCTGATTTCGATTCTGCTGCCCGCACTGTCGGCAGCGAGGGAAGCGGGCAAGAAGACTGTGTGCATGTCAAACATGCGCGAGATCGGCAACGCGGTCTTTCAGTATCTGGACGGCAATGACAATCTGCCGTGGACCTACATTCACAGCATCAGCTCCACCGGAATCCCCAGCCTCTATCCCGGGGCGAGTATTTACAGCAGCTATAGCTGGGGCGGCATGAAGGCGCCGCTGCCGTGGCCGGGCGATGAAAGCGGTGACTGGGTGAAGACGCCGCCCGAGCTTCGCCCGCTCAACAAGTTTCTTCAGCCCGATGTTCAAGGGAATGACGCGGTGTCGGTGGTGCAGTGCCCCGGCGATCGGTCGGCTGTCTCGCCCACGGTCGGTCAGAATCCCAATCAGCCGCAGATCGAACAGAGCCGCAGCAGCTGGCAGGCGTACGGAAACAGTTACAGCATCAACTGGTTCTTCCTCGAACATGAGCCGGGTGTACCGTTCACGATCAGCAACCTGTTCAAGTACGGTAAGCGCGTCGTCCATGAGGTGGTCGGTGGATCGGCGGCGGAGTTTGTGCTGATGTGGGAGAACCAGGTGGACCAGCTTTTTGTCGGCGCCGAGCCGACGGGCGGCGGTCACCGCGGGGCGGGATGGCACAAGCGGTTCAGCTACCACACTTTCCTCTTCCTCGATGGCCACGTTGAGCACAAGAGTTTTGACACCCGATTCCCCTCGGGCACCGGCTGGCGAACCTTCAGGGAACACGGGCATGAGGACCATTGACGAGTAGCCCGCCAGCCTCGCATAGACTAAGTTGGATTGATCGTCTCGAAGGCCGGCGCATCCCGTCGGCTTTCGTTGTTTTGAATCCTCCGGAACGAGACTGACAGACCCATGAATAACGATCGTTCGAGAACGAAGCTTCTGCTCGCCGTCTTGCTGCTGGCCGTTGCCGGCGGAGTTTTCATCTACATGAATCAGGAAGACGACGGGATGGGCGAGGCCGCCGGCGAGACGTCGGACTGGTACTGCACGGCGTGCCAGAAGCCGTTTCAACTGACGACGGCGGAACTGTCGGAGAAGATGCGGCCGGAGATGCGCGACGCATCCGGCGATGGAGGCGGAACGGAGGAGCCCCAGGCGCGCGGCCGGGGCGATCGAATGCTGGTCAACGTCGCGAAATGCCCGGTATGCAACGAATGGAAGGGCGAGGCGGCGAGAAAGTGCCCGGAGTGTGGCGAGTTGTTCCGGTCCCGAAACTCGAAGGGCGAGACCGCGATTTGTCCAAAGTGTCAGTGGGACCCGTCAACCGGTCACAAGGCCCGCGGCGAGCGGTTGAACGTTGGCGAGTAGTTCTGGGACGATCATTCTTCACTAAAGGTCGTTTCCGACTCATGGGGCACCCTTCGCAAAGGGTCGTTTCCGATTAGAATTCGCGTATGGATATCACGCGAATTCGAAATTTCTCCATCATCGCACACATCGACCACGGCAAGAGCACCCTTGCCGACCGGTTGTTGCTTCGCTGCGGGGCCATCACCCAGCGCGAATTCCGCGATCAGATCCTCGACGACATGGATCTCGAACGCGAAATGGGCATCACCATCAAGGCCAACCGCTGCACGCTTGATTACGAATACAAAGGTTCGAAGCCGGAAGCCAAGAAGCAGTTCGCCGCGGGGCAGTACACCCTGAATCTGATCGACACCCCGGGACACGTCGATTTTCACTACGAAGTCAGCCGGGCGCTGGCCGCCTGCGAAGGTGTGCTGTTGCTCGTTGACGCATCGCAGGGCATCGAGGCCCAGACGCTGGCCAACGCCTACAAGGCGATCGACGCCGGGCTTCAGATCATTCCGGTGATCAACAAGATCGACCTGCCCTCGGCCCGCCCCGAGGACATCGCACTCGAACTGGAGCAGATTCTGACGATCGCTGCCGACGAGGCGATTTTCGCGTCGGCAAAAACCGGCATCGGCGTCGAAGAGATTCTGACGGCCATCGTTGAACGCATCCCCATGCCGAAGGGCGATCAGGAGGGGCCGCTCAAGGCGATGATCTACGACGCGAAGGCCGACGTGCATCGCGGCGTCGTGTGCCACCTGCGCGTGGCGGACGGAGTCATCCAGAAGGGCGATCGCATCAAGCTCATGGCGGCCGAGCGAACCTACCAGGTGAACGACATTGGCGTGTTCCGGCCGAAGATGAAGAGCCTGCCCGAGTTGACGGCCGGCCAGGTCGGCTATCTGTTCGCCAGCATCAAGACGATCCACGACGTTCACATCGGCGATACGGTCACGCACGAGAACCGGCCGTGCGATGCCGCGCTGCCGGGCTATAAACCGCCGCAGCAGATGGTGTTCTGCGATTTCTATCCCGGGCCGGGCACGACCAGTCCCGAGCTGCGCGAGGCGATGGAGCAGCTCTGGCTGAACGATTCAAGCTTCAACTTCTCGCCCGTCGGGTCGGCGGCGCTGGGAACGGGGTTTCGCTGCGGCTTCCTCGGTCTCCTTCACATGAAGATCATTCAGGAGCGGCTGGAGCGGGAGAGTGAAGTTGACGTGCTTCAAACCGCGCCGACGGTCGGCTTTGAACTCTTGCTTCGCGGCGGCAAGGTTGAATTGATCGAATCACCCGCGGACCTGCCGGGCATGGACAAGGTGGAGGAGATTCGGGAGCCGTACGTCAAGGCCGAGATCGTCACACCGTCGCGATTCATCGGCAACGTCATGACGCTCAGTGAGGATCGTCGGGGAACCTACCGCCGGACGGAGTATCTCTCCACCGATCGGGCGCTTCTGATCTACGATTTCCCACTCGCCGAGGTCATTTACGACTACTTCGACCGGCTCAAGAGCGTGACCAGCGGCTACGCCACGATGGACTACGAGCTGATCGGGTTCCGAAGCGACGACCTGGTCAAGCTCGACATCCTCGTGAACGGGACGGTGGTCGATGCCCTCAGCGTGATCGTCCACCGCAGCCGGGCCGAGTTTCGCGGCCGAAAGATGCTTCAGAAGCTCCGGAAGGAGATCGACCGGCACCTCTTTGAAGTTCCTCTCCAGGCCGCGATCGGCGGGAAGATCATCGCCCGCGAGACGATCAAGGCGCTTCGAAAGGACGTGACGGCCAAGTGTTACGGCGGCGACGTCAGCCGAAAGCGGAAGCTCCTGGAGAAGCAGAAGGAAGGCAAGAAGCGGATGAAGCAGGTGGCGAACGTGACCATTCCGCAGTCAGCCTTCATGGCGGTTCTCGATTCCTCCGAGGACTGATTTCGACTCCTGTGATTAGTTTCCGGATTTACAGAACTCACAAGAAACGGCTGTCGTAGTCGTCATCAGGAATTCCCTGTCATGCGCGCATGGATGCCGAAGATTGATTCTTTCGACTGTTGATCCTGCATTCATGCCTCCGCATAATGCGCCATCAGGGACGCGCGGGGTGCGTGCGTTGACGTATGAATCTTTATGGATGCTGGAGGCTTAGGATGAGCACCGTCAGTAAGTATGCGTTGATCGCCGGGTTGGCGGTCACATTTGCGATGTCAACCGGCTGCGTGTCGCGCGATGAGTATCTGCGCGAGAAGTTCGCGCGGCGCAAGGCTCAGGAACGCAGTGAAACGCTGGAGCGCGACCTGGCCGACGAACGCAATCGCGTCATGGCGCTGGAGTCAGAGCGCGAGAGTCTGCGCAACCAGCTTGACACCAAGTCCGCGCTGGCGGATGCGTTCAAGTCGGAGCGCGACCGCCTCGAAGCGTACGTGAACAAGCTTCAGGCCGATCTGGATCGCCTTGGCGGCCAGGGTCTCGGCGAGATCAAGGTCGTGGAAGTGAAGCTGCCGCCCGAGCTGGACCGGGCACTGCAGGAATTCGCGGCGAAGTATCCGGATGCGGTTGAGTACGACCCGCAGCGCGGCGCCGTGCGATGGAAGAGCGACCTGACCTTCGACAAGGGCAGCGACCATGTGCGGGCCAATGTGCTCGATTCGCTTCGGTCCTTCTCGCAGATCGTCAATTCGCCGGCCGCCAGCAGCTTTGAAGTTGTCGTGGTCGGCCATACCGACAACCTGCGAATCGCGAATCCCTCGACGCTTCAGGCCCACCCGACGAACTGGCACCTGTCGGTTCACCGGGCGATCTCGGTCATGAACGTCCTCGGCCAGTCCGGCGTCACCTCGACCCGGCTCGGCGTGATGGGCTACGGCGAGTATCGGCCGCGCGTGCCGAATCCGCCGCGTGGCGGCAGCGAGGCGAATCGCCGCGTCGAGATCTTCCTCGTGAGTTCGAGCGAAGCGATCCCGAACAACACGAGCGGTGGCTCGACGTCGAACGAAACGGTCGGCGCGAATTCCGGGATCGACGCGGACTGAGCGGAATCTCGATTCCGGAGCGTGCATGCCATTGGCGTGTCGCCCTCGAATATCCGTGAGTAATAAATGAAGCCGGCGGACGCAAGTTCGCCGGCTTCAGTTTTTTTGGCATTAGTACAGGTCGAGCGCGTAACGCACAATCAGTCCTCGCTTCTGATGTCTTGATCATGTGATTGATCTGAGATTAGATTCTTCGCCCGGAGGGCGCACGAACTTTGCCAGGGACTTCAGTCCCTGGTTTCGGTTCCTCAAATATGCTCTGCCGCCCGGCAGGGCGGACGAGGCGCAGCATGCCGAGCGCGTTTACTCAGAATTATTACCATACGGTCTTCAGCACCAAGCAGCGACGGAACCTCATCCTGCCTGAGTTCGAGTCGCGTCTTTTTCAGTTTATGGGGGGAATCGTCCGCGACCTGCGGTGTGCTCTGCTGGCGATCAATGGCATGCCCGATCATGTTCATCTCCTTGTGCGCTATCGGGCGGACCTTTCGCATTCCGAAATGCTAAGGGAAATCAAGGGCAGGTCCTCCAAGTGGCTGAACGAGTCCTATCCGGAGATCGGGCGATTCCAGTGGCAGGAAGGCTATGGTGGGTTCACCGTCAGCAGATCGGCGGTACCTCTGGTGGAGGCCTACATCGTACGGCAGAAGGAGCATCACCAGCGACAAGACTTTAAGACAGAGTTCCTTGAATTGCTGCGACGGCACGGGATCGAGTTTGACGAGAACGAAGTATTTCGTTGAGCGACATATCAGATTGCCATGTGATGTTTTGCTTTCAATGGCCTCGGCCGCCCTGCCGGGCGGAGAGAGAAATCGGGGGCTTTCCAGGGACTGAAGTCCCTGGCTAGGAACGTGCGCCCTGCCGGGCGGGGATTCCGCGCCTGTCGGCCAGTTCGCGATCGGTCAAGGATTTTGGCAGGCGGATTTGCGATCATGCGGCATTTTGCGATCTCGCTGCGTGCGTCGTGAGTGCCTTCAAAAGTCGATCCCGGAAATCATGGATCTCTTTTTTTAACGCCGCCTCCACCTCGGCATGTCTTTGGGAGTCACGGACTCCCACAGCCCCGTTCGGGATTTGGACGCCCGCTTTTCGATCGTCGAGAAGGTGTGCTTCATGACGTGATCGAATCGCGGGTCAGCGTAGGCTAGGCCTTCCTCGACGAGCAGGGCGTTGAGCATCTCGCCGCTGTCGGCGGTGTAAATGTACGCCAGCAGGCGGCCGAACTTGTCGCGGTTGGGTCGGTTCGGGTCGAGCGCGAGTCGGATGGTGCGGCCCATGAAGTGCTCTTCGACGAAGTCGGCGGCTTCGCGGCCGAAATGATGGTCGATCTGGTCGTTGGCATGCGCGATTTCGGGTGCGTCGATGCCCCATAGGCGCACTCGGGTCGTGGGGGAATCGCGATCGGGGATGCTGATGTCGAGGGTGTCGCCATCAACCACCCGGATCACGATGGCGACGGCGCCGTCGTAGACGGTTCGATCATCATCAGTGGGGCGCCCGAAAGCGCCGGCGTGATCGAGCGCGGAGAGCGCTGTGAGAAGCAGGATCGCGAAAGATTTGCTGTGTCGTCGAAGAAATCGGTGCATGGCGACTCCGCCAAACGGCAAGCCGCCCTCCCTGCTTGATTTCCCTTTCCCCTGTGATCAGCCTGCCGCGGTCAGTTCTTGTTCTCAGGCGGCTCCTGCCCGAGTTCAAACGCGGCGTGTATGGCGCGAAGCGCGGCCGGTCCGTCGTCGGCGCTGACGATGACGCTGATCACGATTTCGCTCGTGCTGATGTTCTCGATATTGATGTTGGCCTGATGAAGCGCCTCGAACATCCGCGACGCGACGCCGGTATGGGTTCGCATGCCGACGCCGACCACGCTGACCTTGGCCATGCCTTCGCGAATCTTGGTTGTCGTCCCCGGCGTGCCGCTGGCGAACTCGCGGCACACGTTCTCGGCCTCCTGCTTGTCGCCGGCGTCGATCGTGAAGCTGATGTCGGCCGTCTTGCCGCCTTCGTGGATGATCTGAATGATGTCGTCGACGATGACGCCGTGGCCGGCCACGCGGGTGAACAATTCGGCGGCAAGGCCCGGCCGGTTGGGCACGCCGGTGATTTCGACGCGGGCGAGGTCCTTCTTGAGCGCGGCGCCGCGCACGATGACCTGCTGAAGATCGGAGGCTTCCTTCACGATGTCGGTTCCTTTCGCATCGGTGTAGCTGCTGCGGACGTGGATGGTCACGCCGTAATTCTTGCCAAGCTCGATGCTGCGCGAGTGCATGACCTGCGCGCCGAGCGAGGCGAGTTCGAGCATTTCGTCGTAGAAAATGAAAGGCAGGCGCCGCGCCTCGGGCACCATGCGGGGATCGGCCGTGTAGATGCCGTCCACGTCGGTGTAGATTTCACACACTTCGGCGCCGAGCGAGGCGGCGATCGCGACCGCCGTCGTATCGGAGCCGCCGCGGCCGAGGGTGGTGATGTTGGCGGCCTCATCGACGCCCTGAAAACCGGCGACGATGACGATGCTGCCCTCCTTCAGAAGTTGCAGAATACGGGATTTCTGGGTGATTTCTCGAATGCGCGCCCGGCCGAACGCACCGTAGGTCTTGAGGCCGATCTGGCCGCCGGTGAGGCTGATGGCGTCGTGGCCGGCGTGGTGAATCGCCATGGCCATGACGGCGATCGAAATCTGTTCGCCGGTGGCGAGGAGCTGGTCCATCTCGCGGCGGCTGGGGCGATCGGTGACCTGGTAGGCGAGATCGACCAATTTGTCGGTGAAGTCGCCCATGGCGGAGACGACGACAACAACCTGGTCACCCGCCAGCTTGGCGCGTATCGCGCGGCGGGCGGCGCGGTGAATCATCTCCGCGTCTTTGACGCTGGTGCCGCCGAATTTTTGAACGATGAGTCCCATGTGTACGTTTGCTTCCGATGACTTTCTGAGAGATCGCATATGATCGGGGCGTCTCAACGACTTCGGCGAGCGCGGCGATCATCAAGTCACAAACACAATGTTTTGACTAACAGCCTATCAAAGCCCCCGGCGGTTTCAATTCGGTCACTTCCACACCAACTGCCCCTTGCCGCGGCGGATCTTTCCGATCACGTGCGGCTTTTCGCCCGCCTTGCGAAGATGACGCATGACCCCTTCGACGAAAGGCGGCCGCACGACGACCGCGAAGCCGATGCCCATGTTGAAGACCCGGTACATCTCCTCTTCCTCAACGCCGAGCGACTGGATCAGCTTGAACACCGGCGGGATCGGCCATGAACCGCGCTGGAGTTGGACGTTGCAGTCCGAAGGTACCACCCGCGGGAGGTTGCCCTCGAGGCCGCTGCCGGTGATGTGCGACATCGCCAGCACCACGCGCTTGCGACGGTATTTTTCGAGCAGACTGAGGATCGGCTTGACGTAAATGCGCGTCGGTCGGATGACGGCGTCTTCGATCGATTCGCCGAGCTCAACCGGGAGCTTACCGTTGTTCTTGGGAAGCCGCTCCAGCGCCTTGCGCACGAGGCTGTAGCCGTTCGAATGGACGCCACTCGACGAAAGGCCGACAACGATGTCGCCGGGTTTGACGCGACGGCCGTCTATGATGCGGCTCTGCTCGACGACGCCGACGCAGAAACCCGCCAGGTCGAAGTGAGTGGGTGCGTAGAGGCCGGGCATTTCGGCGGTCTCTCCGCCGAGCAGCGCGCAGCCGGCCTGCTGGCAGCCGCGGGAGATGCCTTCGACCAGCGTGGCGATTTCGTCGGGATCGAGCTTGTGGCAGGCGATGTAGTCCAGGAAGAACAGCGGTTCGGCGCCGCAAGTCAGCACGTCGTTTACGTTCATCGCGACGAGGTCAATCCCGAGGTCGGCAATGCGATTCCATTCCAGACCGAGAAGCAGCTTCGAGCCGACGCCGTCAGCGCCCGCCGCGAGGACGGGGTCCTTGTAGCCGCGGCGAAGCAGGCGCTCCTTGAAGTCGAGCCGCATTAGCCCGGCGAAGCCGCCATGTCGCGAAACGACGCGCGGATCATATGTGCGTTTCATGCCGTGCTTGATCTTGTCGACCATGACATCGTTGGCATCGATGTCCACGCCCGAGTCTTTGTAAGTAAGGGAGGATGGGGGTGATTTTCGCTTTGCCATGGGATTCGCGCGACGAGGGAACGACCGATCTCAATCGCGGTCTTTTAGCACGCCCGTGAGTGGGCCGCAACCGGCGGAATCCGGTGTGAATTCAAGTGTGATCGCGGACCGTCGCTCATTCCTCGGTGGGTTCTTCCGCGAGTTCAGCGGCGGGCCTGCGCGGATTCGCCCGGCGAACAAAAAGGCGGCTTGGGCGTGTGATTTTACCGGTGAGCGAGCTCAGCCGATCCGGGTTCCGGATCGGCCACGGCATCTCCTCGTAGGTTCGAATCAGAGTTTTCCAGACGGCCGGCGAAATGAATTTATCGCGAGGATCATCGAGGATAATGGCCGACCAGTGCTGTTGACCGAGTCGGGCAAGCACATCGCTCTCCAGCAGGGAACGCGCCGGAAAATTCTCGGTATCAACTGTGAAGCCGATCGGGCAGAGGTGCGCGTAGTGATCGGCGTTCGGCATGACGCCGCTGTGTGCGGGAATCCAGACGGGGCCGGATGCGGCGTACTGATTGACGAGTTGCTGCAATTCCGCGACGGCCTTGGCGCGCCGCTCCGAATTCAAGTACTGGTGGATCGGCAGGCGGGAATAAGTGAAACCCAGCGAGACGACGACGCCCAGGAGCATCACCGAGACAACGGTGTTCCATAGTGTTCGGTGGGCCGGTGTCGCATCGTGAATACGTGACCGCACGCGTGGAAGGAACCAGGCCATGGCAAAGAGTGCAAAGGTCCATGCTGGTACGAGATTGTTGGGGAATCCTCCGACCTTCTGGCGACCGGAGATGGTCATGGCGAGTCCGCCGATGACGAGCAGGGAAACGGCCGCGAGATGCCGACGATCAAATCCGGCGCGTTCCGTGGGGCCGGTCCAGACGGCGATGAACCCGGCCGCGAGCAGGCCGGTCATGAGTACGCCATGCCAGCCGACGTCTTCGGCGAAGAAGCGAATCCATCTTTGAGCGCCGCCGAATTCGTTCCGGGCAAGCTGCTCGAAGAGGTGAAAACTCGACCAGCCCTCGGTGGTTTGATGCATGACGATGAAAGCGACCGCGGGGATGCTGAGTGCCGTCGCGCCGAAGACGACCGCGCGTCGCGGGCTGTGCAGGAGTACGCCGGCGCCGATCACGCCGCCCATGAGAACGATGTTGTGCTTGGTGAGAATCGCGGCGGCCATCAGCAGCCCCGCGAGGAGGGCGCCGCGCATCGACGTGGACTTGATCGCGAGCACGGCCGCCCACGAAGTGAACGCCAGGGTGGTCATGTCGACGCGGGCGAGATCGAAGGTCTGGCCGCTTGCGGCGTAGAAGGCCGGGAGTAGAAGGATCGGGAAAAATCGATCGAGCCTTTCGAGCGACGTGATGGGGCGATTGAGGCCAGTGAGATTTCGCGTGTCACTGGAAATTCGATGGAGTGCGAGCAGTACAAGCCCCGTGGCCAGTACGGAGATGAGGCGGGCCGCGAAGAGTGAATTCCCGGTGAATCTGGAAACCGAAGCGCAAAGGTACATGAAGAACGGGGGATAGGCGTCGCCCAGAAATACTGCGCTGGGCGGAGGATACATCGTTTCCCCGGCCGAAATCCGGAGCACGCTTCTCGCGACAGTGCTTTCCACCCAGTCGTGGTCGAAATTCACAGCGATTCGGGATAGAATGAGCGTCAACGTCAGGCACGTCAGACCGAATGCACCGGTGAGTGCTGCGAATCGTATGATGAAGGGTAGAAGTGGCGACGACTCGCCACGAGGCTCGTCGGTTTTGGCCGACGGATCTTCATGACCGATCCGGGGGCGCAGCGCTTCGCTCCCGGGTACGGCTTCTTTCCCGGATCTGGCAGCGCCTTGGCTTATCGGACGTTTTTCCCGGGTGGGTTCTAACTTCAACATGAAGCAGCCTCCATCATCCTTCGATATGTCGGTTGGAAAGATTCCCGACAGGAGTAACCGCAACTTGAATCGTCACGACGAAGCGCTGGAAGTTCTGCTCATCCTCCGACGGCGGCTGCTGGAGCGCCTGTCGAAGTCGATCGTGCAGAATCGTGAGACGCTTCTCAATGGGGCGAGCAAGACCAGCAATCCATTGTCGACGAGCGGCGACCTCGCGGACATGATCCGAAATCTGGGCGACATCGATCGCGCGGTGCTGGGGTTGGCGGAATTATCGGCTTCCAACGGCGAGTATTCGGTGACTTCAAAGGATCAGGAGTCCTGTCCGCAGGAAATGGGCGTCTTTTCGCGCTTCGTTGAGCTGATCAGGAAGAGCCGGCTGGAGGAGGCGTCGCAGGAATTGTCGCGTACGCTTCAGATCCCGCTCGATCGTGTCATCACGGCGACACGATTCTTCACCAGAAACCTCAAGACCGATCCCACGTTGCCGCGCCAGCTCGGCGCGCTCTGGAGCACCGTGACGGAAATGTCCGAAGCTGAAGCGTCGAAGACGATGATGCGGCTGTTCGGATTTCAGTCGGTCGAATCGAGAATCGCCGTTCATACCCTCTGGGCACGGGCGCGAGCAGCCACCGGCGTGTCACCCGAGACGCCCATCATGCCGGTCGGTCCCGGCCGCCCCCGCTGAGATTCCGATTCATCGCCGAGCCCTGGCCGCCGGAATCGCGTTTCCCGCCGGCCCACCCAGAGCCCATCCCACGAACAGTGTGACCAGCGTTCCCAGCGGATATCCCCAGAACGAATGAGGATAAGTCGGCGCGCCGCCCTCACCGCGGCCGACCTCCCAGTGATGCACGAGCAGGATCACGAGCACCGTGACGACGACCGCACCGATGCGGGCGAGATCGTCGCGGAACCGCCAAAGCGCCGCAGCAAGGATGCCGGCGCAGGCGCCCCACACCAGCCAGTCCGCCCAGGGGATTACGAGGGGTGACTCCGGCGCTCCGGCATTCCATTTGAAATTGCCATGTACCGTCAGTGCGAAGACAGCAAGGATCGCCAGCGGCACCGCCCAGGGCAATCCCTTGTCGTTGCGGCCGATGGGAAGCATGGCGAGCAGGAAAATCCCGAGCAGTGGGCCGTAGGTGTATGCGACAAGACCGAGGACGAGTTCAATCACGCTGTCATACTGCCCGCGGAGCGCGATGCAGGCCGTCGCCATGCCGCAGAGCACGATACCCCAGACCACGACGAGCCCCTTCGAAAGCGCGATGTCGCTCGGCGCGCGGCCGCGAAGCAGGCCGATCGATCGGGCGGCCTTGATGGTTTTCTCCTTGAAGGCGCCGACGGTCGTCTGCGCCAGCGCTGCGAGCGCCGAATCGAGTGACGAGATGGCGGCAGCCAGTATGGCGGCGACGATGAGTGCTCGAACGCCCCAGGGAATGTGGCCCGCGATGAAGATCGGCAGAACGCGGGTGGCGTCCTCGGCCACGAATGCCGCCGCGTCGCCCGTGAGCGGATGATGCTGGTAGTAGGCGTAGATGGCGATGCCGACGAGAAGCATGAGCACGGCGATCACCTGTCCCACGGAACTGACAATGATGGCGGCGGTCGCCTGCTCGCGTGTCTTGCAGCAGAACATGCGCTGGGCCATGACCTGATCGATCCCCAGCGCC
>CALLKH010000481.1 GCA_938008425.1 uncultured Planctomycetaceae bacterium
CCGCTGCCGTAGGCGCTGGCGACCTGGCAATAGCCGAACATGTTGATCTCGCCAAGCAGAGACTCCTGGAGCATCTTGCAGCACTCGCGTGAATCGCTCTCGCTCGAGTTGTCGCCGTCGGAGAAGTGGAAGATGTAAACGTTCCATTCCGACGGTGAATAGTGCGACTCCAGGATGTTCTTGCAGAGATGAAACGCGCTCGAAATCTTCGTGCCGCCGTCTTCGCGAATCCGGAAGAACGTCTGCCGGTCCACCTCGGCCGCGCGAACATCGTGGACGATGTAGCGGCTGTCGATGCCCTCGTAATTCCGGCGAAGCCACGCGTCGATCCAGAACGCCTCCAGCCTGACGAGTTCCTTCTGCTCATCGCCCATCGAGCCCGACACGTCCATCATGTAGACGATCACCGCGTTTGACTGCGGCTTCTTCACCGTCTTCCAGCTTCGGAAGCGATGGTCGGTCCGGACCGGCACGATGATCGGATTGTCGGGATCGTAGAGCCCCGCCATCAACTGCCGCTTCATCGCGGCGCGGAAGGTTCGCTTGAAGTGACGCAGCGAGTTGGGACCGGTCGTGCGGATGCCGCTGTACCGATCCTTGACGCTCGTGATGGTGTGCTTGCCCTTCGGCTGAATCCGCGGAAGCTTCAACTGGTCGCCGAGAATGTCGGCCAGTTCGTCCAGCGACACCTCGACCTCGAGAATATGCCGCCCCGCTTCGGTTCCGCCGGGACCCTTCTCGCCATCGCCGCGATCCACCGTGTCGCCCGGCTTGCCGTCGCCGGCGCCGACGCCCCCGTCGTTGTTGTCGCCGTATCGAAAGTGCGGCAGCTCAATGCCGCGGACGGGAATGCTGATGGTCTTCTGCCCTTCGCGCCCCAGCAATTCGCCGCGCGTGAGGAACTTGCGGAGGTCGTCGCGGATCTTACCCTTGACGATCTGCCGGAATCGCTGGTGGTCTTTTTCGATCTTCAGGGCCATGCCATCCCTCGCCCAACGTCTCATGCATTATACGATGGGCCCAATTTCATCGGCTACGCAGCGGCCGGCGTTACCTGTTTGCACACAACGATTTTCGCTGAATGCATGAACCGGGGACCATCCCCCGGGGCCCGAGCGTCGCCGTGGGTTCTCGGACACCCTTCAGATGATATCGGACAAGTCGGCCAAAGGCGGGCAGAAAGTGCGCAAAGTTCGGCCGGCGTCCGGGAGCGACGCATTTTCAGCGAATTCCCTGCCGGATGAATTAGGCCGCCGGGCGCGGCAGAGGTTGGTGGATTTCCACGATCGCGGCCCACGTAACTCGAGGATTCGACCGCGGTGCGAGTGCTAAGACTTCTTCATGAACGTCCGCTCGATGAAGCCCGTGTCGATCTTGCTCGTCATGAAATCGGAATGGTCGAAGATCTTCTGATGAAGCGGAATCGTCGTCTTGATCGGCGCGATTGTGAATTCCCGCAGGCACCGCCGCATGCAGAGGATCGCCTCCTCTCGCGTCGGCTTGTGGACGATGAGCTTGGCGATCATCGAATCATAGTACGGAGGAATGACCGCCCCGGCGTGGACGTGTGAATCGAAGCGAACTCCGAGACCGCCCGGCGGAATGAAGGTCTCAATCCGTCCCGGGCACGGCCGGAAGTCGTGGTCCGGGTCCTCGGCGTTGATGCGCACTTCAATCGCATGGCCGCGACGCTGAATGTCCTTCTGGCGGAACGTGAGCTTCTGGCCCGCCGCGACCTGAATCATGGACTGAATCAAATCGATGCCGGTGATCAGCTCGGTGACCGGGTGCTCCACCTGGATGCGCGTGTTCACCTCAAGGAAGTAGAAATTCTCATCCTTGTCGGCCACGAATTCGACGGTGCCGGCCGAGAAATAATTGGCGGCCTGAACGAGCCGAAGCGCCGCCTTGCACATCGCTTCCCGTGTTTTTTCGCTGAGTAGCGGCGAGGGCGATTCCTCGACCAGTTTCTGATGCCGCCGCTGAAGCGTGCAATCGCGCTCCCAGAGGTGGAACTGGTTGCCGTGCTGGTCCGCGAGAACCTGAATCTCGATGTGCCGCGGCTCGACGATCAGCTTCTCGACGTAAACGCGGTCGTCCTTGAACGCCGCCAATGCCTCTGTTTTGGCATTCTTGATCTGCGTGCGAAGCGACGCCTCATTGTGAACGACGCGCATGCCCTTGCCGCCGCCGCCCGCGACCGCCTTGATGATCACCGGGTAGCCGATCTCCTGGCTGACCTTGACCGCCTCTTCAACGTCCTCGACCTCGCCGTCGCTGCCCGGAACGACCGGCACCCGGGCCTTTTTCGCCAGCTTCTTGGCAACCGCCTTGTCGCCCAGCTGTCGAATCGACTCGGCGCTCGGGCCGATGAACTCGATCTTGCTGTCGCGGCACTGCTCCGCAAAGCTCGCGTTCTCGGCCAGGAAGCCGTAGCCGGGGTGGATGGCGTCCACGTCCGCAATTTCGGCGGCCGCGATGATCCGGTCGGAGCGCAGGTAGCTCTGCGCCGACGCGTTGTCGCCGATGCAGATCGCCTTGTCGGCCAGCTTGAGATAGTTCTGGTCGCGGTCGGCCTTCGAATAGACGGCCACCGTCTCGATGCCCAGTTCGCGGCACGCGCGAATGACCCGAAGCGCGATCTCGCCCCGATTGGCAATTAGGATTCGTGAAAACATGCGTTGTTTCATAGTGGTCAAGTCGTCGGTAAAGGTGATCGACGCGGAACCCGCGCTCCGCGAGGAACGCCGCGTGGCTGCGGATGTCCGCGACCAGGCCGGCGGTGGACTTAGCCCGGCCTGACCTTCATCAGAACTTGACCGAACTCGACCGGGGCGCCGTTCTGAACCTCAATGGAATCGATGATGCCCGATACCTCGGCCTTGATTTCGTTGAATACCTTCATCGCCTCGATGATGCAGATCACCGTGTCCGGACTCACCCGATCGCCCACCCGCACGAACGGCGGCGACTCAGGATTCGACGACGCGTAGTAGGTCCCGACCATCGGCGACGTGATCCCCGGCAGCGATGAGGCCGCGGCCGGCGCCGCAGCCGCCGGAGCGGGCGCTGGTTGTGCCGGTGCCGCCATCGGCTGAGGCGGGGCCGGCTGGTGCACCGCCTGGACGACGTGCTCAACCGCCGATCCCTTCCGTCGAAGGAGAATCCGACGCTCCCCATCGCGAATAATGATCTCGGCGAGGTCGTTGTCGACCATCAGCTGCGTTAACGTCTTGATTTCACTGATATCCATGCAGTTCGCTTTCGCCAGATCGAGATCGGGCCCATCTCGATGCCTTGAACTCGTCGCTTTCTCGTTCACACGTTGAAACCCGGCGGGCCGCCACGGAGCGGAATCCGACGCCCCCATCAAAACGGGGCGATTTTAGCCATTCGTTAACAAAGCGGTCAAGCGAGCCCGACGTCCGCAAGTGCTTGCCCGGACGTGAATATACGCAATTTCTGCGGATTCCGGAGGGCCGGTCCGACCACGCGGGCCATGAAGCCGGTCGCGGCGCTGGTGGTGTGATTTCCGAGATTTCCGAGCGGGAGCCAATCCGGATGCCAGCGGGCGTCGACAAATCCCTCAGGAGCGTAATGCCAGC
>CALLKH010000482.1 GCA_938008425.1 uncultured Planctomycetaceae bacterium
GTGACGCCGTTTCGTTACGACCAGCCAACAGTATGCGATATCGATCGATCGACGGCCGACAAACCCGACGGCCGATAAGGCCATCGCTGCCAGTACTGGCGCGGTCGATCACGCCGGGTTGTATCGGAACGTCGAGGGGAGAAGTTTACGCCAAAGATTCAGGTGGGAATGGAGCGAAGCCATCCGCCCGTGACGCCGGGAACCCCGGTGATCGGGACACCGATCAGAGGACTGCCGGGCCAAGTGCGAAAACGCCTGTTCGACTTCGAGCGATCGCCTGGTCTATTTCTTTCGCGAGCGACCCGTCGATTTCTTCGTCCCGGATCGACTCGTCGGCGCCTTTGCCTTACCGGACTTGGCACGGCCGGCGGGCTTGTCGTCCGTTAACGCGGCGCGAAGCACATCGTCCACGGTCTTGCACGCGACGAACGAGATCTGCTTGCGGATTTCCTCCGGGATTTCGACCAGGTCCTTCACATTTCGCTCGGGAATGACCACCGTCTTGATGCCGGCGTAATGGGCGGCGAGGGCCTTCTCCTTCAATCCGCCGATCGGCAGCACCAATCCCCGCAGCGTGATCTCACCCGTCATCGCAACATCGCTTCGGCACGGTCGGTTCGTGAGCAGCGAAACCAGTGCCGTGAACATGGCCACGCCGGCCGACGGACCGTCCTTGGGAATCGCACCCGCCGGAACGTGAATATGCACGTCCTCTTTCAGCAGTCGCTCAGGATCGACGCCGTACTTCTTGGCGCGTGTGCGTACGAGGCTCATCGCGGCCTGCACACTCTCGCGCATCACGTCGCCGAGCTGACCGGTGAGTTGCAGCGAGCCCTTGCCCGTCATGATCGTCGCCTCGACGAAGAGAAGCACGCCGCCATACGGCGTCCACGCGAGCCCCGTCACCACACCCGGCGAACTGGTGCGAAGCGCAAGATCCTGCTCGTGCTTCGGCGGGCCGAGGTACTTTTCAACGTCCTTTGGACCCACGCGCTTCGACGGCCGCTTGCCTCGCGCGATCAGCGCCGCAACGCCGCGACAGATGGCCCCGATCTCGCGCTCCAGGTTGCGAACACCCGCCTCGGCCGTGTACGAATCGATCACCTTTTCGATGGCCTTGTCGTCAAAGACGAGTTGCTCGGGCTTGAGCCCCGTCTCCTTCTGACGGCGGGGCACGAGATACTTCTTGGCGATCCACTTCTTGTCGAGCCGGGTATAGCCGGCGATGTCGATGATCTCCATGCGATCGCGAAGCGCGGGCGGCACCATTTCCATGTAGTTGGCGGTGCAGATGAACATGAAGTTCGAAAGATCGAATGGCACGCCGAGATAGTGATCCTGGAAAGTCGAGTTCTGCGCCGGATCGAGCACCTCAAGCAACGCGCTGGCCGGGTCGCCGCGGGCGGCGTCGCTGCCGATCTTGTCGACCTCGTCGATCATGAAGACGGGATTGTTCGAACCGGCCTTGCGAACCTCCTGAATGATGCGCCCGGGAATCGAGCCGATGTAGGTTCGCCGGTGGCCGCGAAGCTCCGCCTCGTCGCGCACGCCGCCGACGGACATGCGAATGAATTTCCGCCCCATGGCGCGGGCAATCGACTGCCCCAGTGACGTCTTTCCGACACCCGGCGGGCCGGCAAAGCACAGGATGGAGCCGCGTCCCGTGGGATTAAGTTTTCGCACCGCCAGAAATTCCAGGATGCGCTTCTTGACCTTCTCCAGGTCGTAATGATCCTCGTCCAGGATCACCTCGGCCCCGTCGAGATCGAGCAGATCCTCGGTCGAAATCGCCCACGGCAGTTCGCAGAGCCATTCGAGATAATCCACGATGCCGCTGAATTCCGGTGAGGCCTGGTTCATGCGGGCCAGGCGTTCAAGTTCGCGATTCGCCTCCTTCAGCACCTCCTCCGGCATTTTGGCTTCGTCGACCATCTCGCGCAGCCGCAGGACTTCGGCCTCGCGGCCATCGACGTAGCCGAGTTCCTTCTGAATCGCCTGAAGCTGCTCCTGGAGGTAGTACTCGCGCTGCGACTTGTCGATCTGCGACTTGACCTGGGTGTGAATCTTGGCCGACAGCTCCAGGATCTGAAGCTGGCTCGCGAGCGCCGTGTTGATCTTCTCCAGCCGGACGCTGATGTCGAACGTCTCCAGCAGCTCCTGCTTTTGAATCAGCCCGAGCGAGAGATTGGCCGCGAGAAAGTCCGCCAGCGCTCCCGGCTTCGAGATGTTGTTCAGAATCGTGAGGGCTTCATCCGGAACGCCCGGCGTCAGGCTGATCACGCGCTCCGCCAGCCGCTTGGCCGTCTCGATCAGGGCGTCGATCCGCGTGCTCTCGACATACGCATCCTCGCGCGGATTGGCCTTGGCGATGAGATACGGCTCCTCCTGGGTGATCTCCTCTATGCCAAAGCGCGTCAGCCCGTGAACGATGATGGACTGGCTGCCGTCGGCCAGTTCAAGGCGCTTCAGAACGGTGACGACGGTGCCGACGCGGTAGAGGTCGCCGAGCGTCGGATCCTCGACTTCGCCGCGCCGCTGGGCCACCGCGCCGAGAATCTTCGCGCCCTTGGTGATGTCGGCCACCAGCCGCTTGGATTTCTCGCGGCCGACGGTGAGCGGGACGATGGTGCCGGGGAATACGACGGTATCGCGTATGGGAAGAATCGGCAGGTGCTTGGGAATCTTCGGGCGCTTCTGGCCGCCGGCCACACCCTCCATGGACGGAGCGATCGTGCTGCCCATCGGCAGGCTGTCAGGTACGACGTCGTCATCAGACGAAACATCGTCGTCATCTGAGGATCCGTCGTCGGACGAGGAATCGTTGCCATCGCTCGATGCGTTGCGGCCGTCGGCTGAGGCGTCGTCGTCATCGTAGTGGGTGATGCCGACGACGGTGTCACTCGGCGCCGTGCCGGACTCCCCGCCTTCTTCTTCTTCTTCGTTCTGATCCTCAAGGTAGCTGAGATCTTCGTCGCTGACGCCCATGTCGGTTTATCCCTCGCACGGCGGTTCAGTTCGTCCTCGCTGCCAGCCCCCCGGCCGGTCCGCCGCCAAGCCGGCGCGTTCCGACGGGGCGGATTGTAGTCCGCGATGGCGTTGCGGAATAGGACAATCCGCTAGGCAGGCTGTGAAACGGCGATGTTACGTTGCGATTGCCGTACCGGAGGCGCTAAAGATGGGCGAATCGCGGACACCGAAACACATCAAAGTTTCTGTTGTGGCGGTCCAATTTCGGTTCAATCAGCCTGGCGAGTTGTCTAATTCCCGTGAGAGTCCATGCCCGATGAAATTCGCTGGAGTCGCTGAGTGAATCCAACATGTCCTGACTAACCAGATACGAATCTCGGCTTCAGACGATGAATGGACACCCGCGCGGAAAACCGTCGAGGGCGAAAGATTGCCGAATGTTCGATGTGATCATGGATGACGAATCCCGCAACGCCGAAACGCCGTCCGCCGAAACTGAAGACTCGGGTGCGATCACCGTCACCGCATACACCCTTCGCCCCAGCGCAGCCATCCACTCCGCCGCCTCGCCAGTGCTCACGATCGGCCATTCGAATGCGACGTGGGCCCCGGCCCAGTAGGAATTGCACTCATCGATCATCGCCCGCGCCGCCGACGGTGTGCCGAGAAAGTCGGCCGATGACACGTCGAAGGCGATTCGAGCCGCCCGGGCCTCGGCATCGAACCGCGCGGCCAGCAACACCTCGATGAAGTGATTGCAGGACTCTTCACGCGGGAGCGCTGGGTGAGCGTCGTGCCGGCCGCCGGCAGGATGAAGAATCACAAGGTTGATCCCTGCCGCCGCGGCCGCATCCAGCAGCGCGATGATTTCGGTGACGGCCTGCCCGATGGCCGTTCGCTTTCGATCCGGCGGTTCGATCGGACAAGGCAAAGATGCCTCGATCGCGATCGGCGTGACCGAGGCCTCGCGAAGGCGACCCAATCGCCGGACAAACTCGCCTCGCGACGGCTCGTCCATCACTATCGCAGGCGAAATGACGATGCTTGCATGCTGAATGCCTCGCGTCGTCGAATCAAATGGGGCTGAGCCTGAGGTCGCCCCCGGGCGATCTGCGCCGTCGGCGTCGGCGGTCCAGTCGAGCCGGTGGGCGATGCATCGAGATGGCGATTCTGATTCAGTCATTCTCGGGCGTCCTGACGAGTCGGGCCGCGGAAGCGGCAAGACGGCTATCTTAGTGCAACACGCTCGATCCTGCCCGGCCGTGCAACCAGCACAGCACGATCCCGCCTTGCGACACATTCCCCCCTTCCGAAATCGTTAGAATACCCGGCGTTTCAGCGCGAAACCCCGCCCGTTCAATTGCTGAAAAATCACAGC
>CALLKH010000483.1 GCA_938008425.1 uncultured Planctomycetaceae bacterium
AGTACCCGTCGCCGAACCAGCCGTCGTCGAAGAATCCGTCTTCGTAGTAGTACTCGTCGTAGTAGTAGCCGTCATCGAACGCCGGGAAGATGTCGAACCCGAGGGTCGAGTAGCTGAACCCGCCGCCGCGGCCGCGTCGGTCACAGCCGACGGCAAGGGCTATCAGGGCGGTGGTCGAGAGGATGAGCGAGAGTCGTTTGATGAGTTGAACGGACATGGCTTCGTCTTCTCCTTTTCGCATTTCGCCGAACGTGCGGCGGTTGTCTTCGTAACGCGATTCGGTGGAACGGGTCGAGCCGTGGCTCGTGTGGGTCGGAATCGCGTGTGAGTGCGTCTTTCAATCGCGGCCGACGGTTACCCGGTCGGCACAGGTCGATAGACCCGCCGGGCGGCGCAAGGTTAGCCGCAGGTCCGCCAAAATCGCGTATCAGGGCAAATGGGGCGAAATATTCGGCCGCACGGGGTGAATACGTGGCTGAGACGGAGCGAATCAGGGTGCCGTGGGGTGCGGACGTGATCGCAAGGCCCTCGCTCCGGCGGTGTAAGTCATTATAATGTCAGAGATTAGGCGCTCGGGCCGGCGATGGGATGTCAGTGGGCCTCGCGGGCCGTCAAAAAGACGGGCCATGGGGCGGGTCGAGGAGCCCCGGCCGCCAGCGGCGGGACGGCCTCGGCGGGAGCGAGACATGTTTGGGCGTTTAGCAAACGTAAAGATCAAGTCGGCGGAGGACGCGCTGGCTGCCGGGCGCATCGACGAGGCGTTCGTGCTCGCGACGGCGGACGATCTGGCCAAGCATGAGCGGATCGTGAAGGTCCGGGAGTCGCTGGCCTCGGCGTTTCTGGAGCGTGGACAGGAGCGGCTGATGTCGCGTCAGTTTACGGAGGCCATCGCCGACTTCGACCGCGCCGCCCGGTGCGGCTTTATGGCGGACAAGGTCAAGGAATGGCGGCGGCGCGGCCAGGACGCGTACGACGCCGATCGCGCATCGAGCGCCGAGCGACAGGCGGCCCTCGAAGAGGCGCGTCGTCGGGCCGAGGCGGGAAGCCTCGCGGGCGCGGCGGATGCGCTGAATCGCACGCCGTCGAACGATCCCCTTCGCGGTGCAATGGAGGCGGCACTCGATCGGCAGGCCCGGCAGGCCGCCGATGCCCTCGGCGCTGCGGAGTCGGCGATTGAACGGGATGATCTTCACACCGCGGCGAAACAGATCACGGCAGCAAAGCGGCTTCACTCGAAGCTCGAAGGACTTGCATCGGCCGAGGCGCGGCTGGTGGATCGAACGGTCGAGCGGGCTCGCGGTCATTTTGAATCCGGCCGGCTCGACCGGGCGCGGATGGACCTGGAGCTGCTCAGCGAACTCGAATCGCGACGGTCGGAACGAATTGAAATTGAGAATGCCATTCGTCACGCGGTGGAGGCGTCGATCGCCTTCGCCGCGCACGATTATTCGAAGGCGGCGGTGTGCCTCGGTCGGGTGGCGAAGGTCTATGCCAAGGCCGAATGGGTGGCCGAGGCGCGGGAGCGGTTAGCGCGCGTCGAGGAATCCGTTGAATTCCTGATGGAGGGCCCGCTCGGGCTTCTCGCCCACGCCAAAGGCGTGACCGGCGCGCAGGCGGACCGAGCCGAACTGAACGAAACGCTGGCGGCGCCGAAAGCGCCGCCGCCGCCGATCGCACGGCCGACAGCGCCCCCGGCATATGCCGCGAACGAGGCACGGCCCGGCGATACGCCCGGCGTGCCGCGGCGCATGCTGCTCCGGATCGACGGCGTCGGCAGTTTTCTGCTGGTGCGCGGCGATCGGATCAGCATCGGCAGGGCGGGTCCGGGCGCGACGGCCGACGTGGCATTGGTGAGCGATCTGTCGGAGCGACAGGCGGACATCGTGCGGGCGGGCGAGGACTACTTCGTCGTGTCGCAGTCCGGCGTCGAGCTGGCCGGCGCGAATACGGATCATGCGTTGCTTCAGGACGGCGATCGAATCCGGCTCGGCAAGCGAATCCGGCTGCGATTCCGGCGGCCGAGTCTGAAGAGCAGCGCGGCATTGCTCGACATGGGCGACGGCGTGCGAATGGAAAATGATTGTCGGCGGGTCGTTCTCTGGAGCGGCCCGGTGCTCATCGGCGGCACGAAGGAATGTCACGTCACGACGCCGCAGAGCGCGGAGGAATATGTGTTGATCGAGCGCGGCGGGCGAATCTACGTGAAGCCCATGGGGCCGCGCGGTCAGGCGACGCCGATCGAATTCGGCCAGGCTGTGACCTTGGGTGATTTGCGTTTCACGGTGAATCCGGTCTCCGGATCGGGTCGCGCCGGCCGCGTCATGGGTTAGCGGCGGCTGTGCGAAAGACGGGTGCGAACAGCGGCTTCATTCGAGGCGCGTTCGAACCCATATGCGGTTTCAAGGTGGAGCCAGACTTGAGAAGCGACGCGGGACGGATCTGCGTCGAATCGAGGGTGTATCGAGATGTCGTTTCGGTTTAATCAAGGTGATCGGCCGTTGCCGGGCTACACGATCGAACGCGGCGTGGGCCGCGGCGGTTTCGGCGAGGTCTATTACGCGGTGAGCGACGGCGGCAAGGAAGTTGCGCTCAAGTATCTCCGCGACAACCCGGAGGTTGAGCTTCGCGGCTCGACGCACTGCCTGAATCTCAAGAGCCCTTATCTCGTCGGCATCCAGGACATCAAGCAGAGCCCCAGCGGCGACTGGTTCGTCGTGATGGAGTATGTCAACGGCCCGTCGCTCCGCGATCTGATGAACGAGGAGCCGCATGGGCTGGGCACCCAGAAGGCGGCGTACTTCCTGAAGGAAATCAGCCGCGGGCTGGCCTACCTGCACGACCGCGGAATCGTGCATCGCGATCTCAAGCCGGGGAACATCTTCTATGAGGAAGGCTACGTCAAGATCGGCGACTACGGCCTGTCGAAGATGATGGCGGCGAGCCAGCACTCGGGCCAGACGATGAGCGTCGGCACCGTGCACTACATGGCCCCGGAAGTCGGGAGCGGAAATTACGATCGCACGATCGACGTCTACGCGCTCGGCGTGATGCTCTACGAGATGCTGCTCGGCCGCGTGCCGTTCTCGGGTGCGTCGATGGGCGAGGTGCTCATGAAGCATCTCACGGCCTCGCCCGAAGTGGACGAATTGCCAGCGCCATTCCCGAAAGTGATCCGAAAGGCGCTGGCCAAGGATCCGCGCGACAGATATCAGACCGTGAACGAAATGATGTCGGATGTTTTCGCGGGCGAGGATCTGAGCCAGTCGGTGGCGTCGATTGATTCGCTGAATTTGACGCGGATGGCGGCTGCGGTGGCCAGGAAGGTCAAGGTCGGTGCGGGTGCTCCGGCACGGGAGGGCGGATTCGGCAGCAGCAACGCCGTCACGCTTGATGCCGGACGCGCCAAGGTGCCACCACCGGTGATCGAACGCGGCGGGCGCGTGCCGCCCATCCCAGCGGACGCGGGTGGACGCGGCGGGCGAAAGCCGAAGAAGCCGGTGCGAACGTATGACCCTGGCGAGTTGGCGCCCTATCCCCCGCGATCGCGCGTGACGACGGGCTTGCTCGGCATCTTCTTCGGTGCTTTCGGTGCGCATCGGTTCTACACCGGCCACCACTCGATCGGCGTGTTTCAGTTGATTGTCACGTTCTGCACGGGCGTCGGGGCGCTGTGGGGCATCATCGAAGGCATCATTATTCTGACCAACGGCGAGTTCGAGGATTCGCTGGGTCGGCCGCTCGTCGATCGATCGCGAACCGATCCGCTCTATCGCAACGTGATGGTGCGGGCATTCTGGGCGGTCGTGGGCATTGTGTTGGGACTCGCGGCGATTGGACTCACGATCGGCGCGACCGCGGCGCCGGCTGATTATGCGTACTATCGCGTGTCCGGCGAAAAGGTGTATTTCAACAGCATGTACTGGATGTATGTGGCGGCATGCTGTGGCGCGGTGTGGTGCGGATTCAGCCTCTGGAAGGCGAGCCACCGTGGCGGTCTGAGCTTCTGGCGGGTGACCGCGCGGCCGGCGCTGATGGCGGTCGCAGCAGGTCTTGGGCTATCCGCCCTGATGGCTCAGATGGTCCTGGTGCCGCATGGCGTTCAACTGCCGCTCATCGGCCTGTCGGTGATCTGTGCCGCGGCGTTCGTCAAACTCTGGCTGCTGCGCGGTGGCGAGTTCATCTTTCGAAACGGCGATGTGTACTGGCATCGGGCGATTTCGCAACTGTTCGCGTTCGGCTCGATTGCACTGATCGCGATTTCGGCATTGTCGTGGCTCGCCTGGCATAAGGGCGACTATCGTTGGGAATTGAAGAACGAGGGCGTTCGCGAGCTGGTGATTACCGAGGACGACTGGATGTCCTCGCGCCCTGAGCGGATCAAAGTGAGCGGTGTGGCTTCCGCTTATGACCAGCGGCCGATCTGGATGGTGCTGTCGGGTATCCTGGCGATCGGGTGCGGACTTGAAGCGGATCATCGGCGGCGCATGGGGCAGCGGGCCAAGAAGGCCTTGTCGGGCGAGGCATAAGGAGGGCCCAGATGGCGTATCGATTCAATCAAGGTGATCGCCCGTTGACGGGCTACACGATCGAACGCGGCGTGGGACGCGGCGGCTTCGGCGAGGTGTATTACGCGCTGAGCGACGGCGGCAAGGAAGTTGCGCTGAAGTATCTTCGCGAGAACCCGCAGGTCGAACTGCGCGGCGCGACGCACTGCCTGAACCTCAAGAGCCCGTATCTCGTCGCGCTGCACGACATCAAGCAGAGCGCCGCCGGCGAACACTTCGTCATCATGGAGTATGTCAACGGCGTGTCGCTGCGCGATCTGATGAACGAGTCGCCGCGCGGCCTCGGCCCGCAGAAGGCGGCGTACTTCGTGCGTGAAATCGCCAAGGGGCTGGCGTACCTGCACGATCGGGGAATCGTGCATCGCGATCTGAAGCCGGGAAACATTTTCTATGAAGACGGGTTCGTGAAGATCGGCGACTACGGCCTGTCGAAGATGATGGCGGCAAGTCAGCACTCGGGCCAGACGATGAGCGTCGGCACCGTGCATTACATGGCGCCGGAGGTCGGGAGCGGAAACTACGACCGAACCATCGACATCTATGCGCTCGGCGTGATTCTCTACGAGATGCTGCTCGGACGCGTGCCGTTCTCGGGCGCGTCGATGGGCGAGGTGCTCATGAAGCATCTCACGGCCTCGCCCGAAGTGGATGAATTGCCGGCGCCGTTCCCGACGGTGATTCGCAAGGCGCTCGCCAAGGACCCGAAGGACCGTTACCAGACCGTGAACGAGATGGTGACCGACTTGTTCGACGTCGAGGACCTCAGCCGGTCCGTGGCGTCGTTCGAACCCGCCAGCATTTCAACACTCGCCGCCAACGCTGCGCGGAAGCTGGTCACGGCCGGGGCGGCCGGCGCTGCTGCAGTCGGACACGGCGCTGGCGGCGCACCGGGATTCGGCACGGGCAGCAGTAATGTCGGCGGCCCGGCAGTGCCGCCGGTCATACCGGGAGCCGGCGGTCGAATGGCGCAGCTCAATGAGCGCGTACACCGATTGACCGGGCGAATGGATGAAACGGCCGTCGGCGAAAGGGTGGCCGGCCTTGTCGGCGGTTCGGAAAATGCGGCGGAGGCGATCGTCAAGGCGATCGGCACCTGTCTGGCAGTCGCCGGCGCGGCCGCGGTGATCCGGAAGAGTCCGGAGATGATGGTGGCGATCAGTTTGCAGAGCATCGCCATTCTCGCGTCGGTCTTCGCCTTGATGAAGTGGGTCGAGCGCGGGAGCCGTACGGAGTCGAACTACTCGTCAAAGCTGACCTTTGCACTGATCGCGGGCGTCCTGACGCTTCTGGTCAATCGATTCGTCATCGAGTCTGGACTGATCAGCGCACGCATTGCTGAGTACTGGGTCGTGCCGGTGATCGCATCGTTTGTTCTGGGCGACTGGCGCGCCCGAATTACCGAGGGCCGGCGCGGTATCGTTTCGGTCGGATCGGCGTTCTCGATCGGCCTCTTTGGATTCATTGCATACCAATTCGGAGACGGAAAAGACTCGCTGCCCGTCATCGCCATCCTGGCCGGCGCGTCGATGGGTGTTCAGGCACTTGCGGGCATGTGGCCCATGCGGGCGGGTGAAACCCCTGGCGCCGCGGGGACGCGACCGGGCTCGAGCGGCGGAATTCCCGCTTCGGCTGACGGCTCGCCCGACCATGAGACGGTCTGGGCCGGCGGCGTGGCGATTTCGCGCGACGGCGGCGTTCGCGGGATGGCCGGCCGTGTGGCGACACAGTCCTCGACGAATCGATCCCAGGGTAACTCGGCGCATTTGCCCAAACGAAGCGGTGCGATTCGGCTGATGTGGCTGGGCGGGTTTGCGGTCAGCCTCGTCGCGATGGTGCTCTGTTTCATCGCGTCGCAGATGATTTGCAGGCCGCATTCCGACGACGAAGCCGGTTGCATACTGGCCGGAATCATTCTCGCGCCGTATGTGATGTTCATGTTCAGCTGCGCGGCTCCGCCGTTCCACAAAGGGCTCTGGCGCGGAATCTTCAGGAAGCTGATCGCCTTCACCGGTCTCGCCATGATGGCGGGCGGCGGCTCGGCGATCGGACTCTTCGAACTGCACGACGAAGAGGCATTTGGAGCGCTGGCGGTTGTGCTCTTCGGTGCACTCGCCTCGATTCTGGTATGGGTGATTCCCGTACCCAAGCCCGATTACGGCATGGGGGCGGTTGAGCCGACCGAGGAGGACAATGATCGTATTCGGCAGCGGAAAGCGAAGGCCAGGGCGCTCAAGGCGGCTGGATTCGGCCTCATCGCCCTCGCGGCCGTGCTGACGCCCATTCTCTGTCTCTCCCTGCCGGGCCATGATCTTGATGAAGCGCTTCCCGGCACGCTCATTCCAATGGGACTTGTCGCAACCGGTCTACTCATCGCCGGGTTCAAGCTTTCCGCGGACGAGAAAAAGAAGCTTTCGCCGCCCGTGGAGCTTCCGATTCGCCGAACGTT
>CALLKH010000484.1 GCA_938008425.1 uncultured Planctomycetaceae bacterium
CGTTTGACGTGCTTCAGTCGCGATTGGGCCGCCCTAATCCGAAAGACCGACGCCAAAGAGAATTAGCAGCACCGCAAAAGTCTTGCTTTCACCAATCCGGTTTGATACCCTCACAGATAAGCGATCGAGCATCAGGTCCGTTCTCATGTGATGGCGTTCGGGAAATACCGCCAAATCACTTCGATCGCACGAAGCCAACGGCCGCTTTCGTCGGCCGTTTCGAGGGAAGAAGACAAGAGAGATCGCGGCGCTCGCGCCGGGTCTTGACAGTTCCTGTAGGGGAAGGGTTTTTTGACTTATTTCGAGCGTTCGCTCAGATCGACTGAAACCGTCGTGATCGGCAGTGTTGCCGTTCCGCGCTAATTCTACGTCCTGATTTTTCAGGTCAGACAATCGGTTTTTTCAAGGAGGCAATGGTAATGACTGGGAAGAAAGCAAGCTGTTTCTGTACCAGCCTGCTGTGTTGCGCCATGGTTTTGACATGGGCATCGCAGCGCGCGGTCGCGGACAATCTGTCCGATCTTCAAGTAATCGACGATGAAATGCAGAAGAAGGCCGAATACCTGGGCCTCAATTTCAAACCCGAAGAAATCGATGAAGCTGCCAGCGTTGTCGGCAGCAACGACACCGAACTCATTTTTGAATACCTCAACGGATTCGGCGGATCCGGTGATCCCCGCGGCGGCGGCCTTCCGAATGACCTCTGCGCCAACGGAATCGCCCTGACAATCGGCGGACCGACCGAACTCGCCGACAACACCACCGCCGGCGATGACATTATTCCCTCCGGCACCTGCACGACGTCGGCGCCGTTCAAGGGCCTGTGGTACACCGTCGTCGGTGACGGCACCACGCTCACCGTCAGCACCTGCCATCCCGGCACGACGTTCGACACCAAGTTGCAGGTTTTCTGTGATTGCACGGACTATCCTTGCATTGGCGGCAACGACGATGCAAGCCCGAGCGGCGACCCCGCCTGTGCCGTCGGAACCCTGAACCGAAAGTCACGCGTCACCTGGTGCTCGATTTCAGGTCAAACCTACCGGATTCATGTCGGCGGCTTCAGCGCGACGACGTTCGGCGGCATTGAGATCGGCGTCACGAGCAATGGCACCGCCTGCGGCACGCAGATCAGCTGCACCCCGCCGGTCCGCCGCTGCTGCTACGTCGATATGGGCGTCAATACCTGCAACGATTTCACCGCGAGCCAGTGCGCCGCGGTCAGCGGAACCTGGAGCACCACCGCAGGGCAGACCTGCACCACGGCTTGCCCGACGGGCCGCTGCTGCTACAACGACAACGGCACCAGCGCATGTGCCGCGTTCTTCTCCCAGAGCGCCTGCAACGCGCTGAACGGTATCTGGACCGCCAGTTCATCCTGTGCGACGGCGTGCCCCTCGGGTCGCTGCTGCTACATGAACGCCGGTGTTCCCAGCTGCCTCGACGCGGCGAACGAAGCCGTCTGCCGAGACCTCGGGGGCTCCTGGTTCGTCTCGCAGACCTGCGCGGCTCGACCCTGCCTTTCCAACGAATACTGCGACACGGCCGAAAACATCACCACGCTGCCGTTTGTTGCGGCACCGAACGTGACCGGCGCCGGCGGATCGTTTAAGCCCGCCGCCCAGTCGGGATGCAATTCGACAACCGCTCGCAGCATGCAGAACGACATCTGGTACAAGTACACGCCGGCCTCCGATTGCTCGCTCGCCTTCAGCGCCAATTCGCCGAGCTACGACAGCGTTTACGCGGTTTACACGGGCTCGGATTGCTCGTCGCTGACGCAGGTCGCCTGTGCTGACGCCGAACCCCACAACTTCAATGTGGCGGCCGTCGGCGGAACGACCTATTGGTTCCAGATCGGCAAGTGGGGCACAAGCACCACCCCGCCGACGAACGGCCTCACGAACGTCACGCTCGATTGCATCGTCGGCGGCTCCTGCTGCCTGAGTGACGGCTCGTGCCAGACCACTGCGGATGCGGCCGCTTGCACCACGCTCGGCGGTGTCTACGGCGGAGACGGCTCAAGCTGCTCGCTCACCTGCGCCGGCGCCTGCTGCGATTCCAGCTCGGTCTGCACCGACGCCATTTCCCAGCTCGCGTGTGAAGCGACCGGCGGCACCTTCAGGGGCCGAGGCACGCTTTGTGCGACGACCATCTGCCCGCCTTCGAACGACAACTGTGCGAATGCCATCGCGATCGGCAACGGCACCACGCCGTTCAATCTCGGCGGCGCCACGACGGACGGTCCGAATGAGCCGTCCTGTGCGTTCCCGTCCGGCGGCACGAACCAGAACATGAACCAGGATATCTGGTACACCTACACCGCCACCTGCGACGGCAACCTGTTTGTCGATACCTGTGGCGCCGCGACCACGGATACGCGACTGGCTGTCTACGACGGCTTTGCGTGCCCGCCGGCCGGTCCGCCGCTTGAGTGCAACGACGATCACAGCAACGCAACGGAAGCCGACACCGGATTCCCCTGCGTCGCTGAGTCGCTTGCGGCCTCGCTCTCAGTTCCTGTGGTTCAGGGCCAGGTCTACACCATTCGCGTCGGCGCGTTCAGCACCTCGGGAACGATCTCCGGTGCGGATCAGTTGAACGTTCAGTGCATCGGTCTGACCGGTCGATGCTGCTACACCTTCTTCGGCGTGCTGGAAGAGTGCGCCGACACGACCCAGGCCGACTGCGAAACCGTCGGCGGTTCGTTCGAAGGCATCTGGACGCCGGGCGTCACCTGCGCCAGCGATCCCTGCCCGACCGGCTCATGCTGTGCAAGCGATGGTTCCTGCACGATCACGACTGAAGATCGCTGCAACGACAACCTCGGCACGTGGACCCTCAACGGTGTCTGCGATCCGAACACCTGTCCCGCCCCGCCGGCGAACGACACCTGCGCGACGGCCATCGCCGTCAGCTGTGGTGATTCGCTTGTCGGCAGCAACGTCCTGGCCAACGATGACTATACGTTCACGGCGGCCGGTTGCTCGGGCTTCGCTTCCCAGGGTCCGGATGTGGTCTACTCGTTCACCACGCCGGTCTCACGCGACGTCTCGATCACCATGGATCCCGATGCATTCGATCTCGGACTCTACGTCGTCACCGATTGCAACGATCCCGAGGGTTCCTGCGTGGTCGGTCAGGACAGCGGCGGTTCCGGAACGGCGGAAATCGCCAACTTCACGGCGGCCGCGAACACCACGTACTACATCATCGTGGACACCTTCTCCCTCAGCGGAGCCCCCGGTGATAGCTTCACGTTGACCGTCGATTGCCCGATCGGCACCTGTGCAAGCTGCCCCGGCGACATGAACGCCGACGGCCGCCTCAACGGTGCGGACGTCCAGGGCTTTACGGACTGCGTCGTGGGCGCAATCGGCGGCATTCCGCCGTCCGGCTGTGCTTGTGCGGACATGAACGGCGATCAGCTCGTTGACATGAACGACGTTCCGCTCTTCGTGTCGGCGCTCCTCGCCCCCGGACCTGTCCTGTGTCCGCCGGGCCCCGGCCGCTGCTGCCTCCTCGGCGGCACCGTCTGCGATGACACCGTCACGCAGATCGAGTGCACGACCGCCGGTGGTACGTTCACGGCTGGTCTCACTTGTGCGACGCCGTGCCCGCAGATCGCGGACAACTGCTCCGATCTCGGACCGGCACAGGCCGTGCCTGCCACCTTCACCGGTGACAACACCACGGCCACCGACGACGCAGCGCCTGCTGCCTGTGGCGTCAGCACGCCGAACCAGGGTCTCTGGCACGCCATTCTGGGTACCGGAAACACGATCACGTTGACCACCTGCAACGCCGCCACCAACTTCGACACCATGGTTGAAGTCTTCTGCGGCGAATGTGCGGCTCCGTTCTGCGTCGGCGGCAACGACGACGCACTCGGCGGCGCCGATGCGAACTGCTTCCTGACCGGCGGCACAGTGAACCGGAAGTCACGCCTCTCGTTCTGCTCGATCGCCGGCACGGTCTATCGAATCCGCGTCAGCGGCTTCGGCACGACCACGGGACAGTACCAGCTCGACGTGACCGACGACGGCGTGCCCTGCACACCGACGGTCTCCTGTGTTCCTCCGACCGGCGCCTGCTGCCAGGGTAACTCCTGTTCAGTCGAAACGCCGGGCACCTGCAGTGGTCTGGGCGGCACCTACCTTGGTGACGGTTCCGATTGCACGGGCAATCCCTGTGCGACCGGCGCCTGCTGCCATCCGGATGGAAGCTGCACGCAGGAAGCCAGTGCGGCAGCCTGCACCACCGCGGGCGGCTCTTCGTTTGCCGGCATCGCGGTAACCTGTGCGGCGGCCAACTGTCCGCAGCCGGGGCAGCCGGGCGAAACCTGTCCGGTCGCAACGACGATTCCGTCACTGCCGTTCAGCACCCAGTTCAACAACGACCTCGCGACGGCCGACGGCCCTCCGGGAAGTTGCAACACGGCGTCGGCGACAGTGATGCAGAACGCGGTCTGGTACAATTACACCCCGGCCTCAGACTGCACGCTGGTGCTCAATATCAGCGATGTGGCGCCGGGCTATGACATGATCGCCCTGGTGCATTCGGGGCCGGATTGCAACAGCCTGACCACTCTGACTCCGTGTCTCGATGAGCCGGAGCCGATCAGCGGCACGTTCCCGGCCACCGGCGGAACCACCTACTGGTTCCAGGTCGGCGACTGGGGCACTGCCGAGGGCGGCGGCCTGACCAACTTCTCCCTCGACTGCGTCGCGGGCGGAGCTTGCTGCCTTGCCAACGGCACTTGCACGGATGTCGCCAGCTCGGCGGCCTGTGCGACGGCCGGCGGCACATACTCGGGTGATGCCACCAGCTGTGCAACGACCATCTGCGGCGGCGCCTGCTGCCATCCGAATGGATCCTGCACGGATGAACTCACCGGCGCTGACTGCACGACCGCCGGCGGCACCTTCCAGGGCAACGGCACGGCCTGCGCGACGACCAATTGTCCGCAGCCGCCGCCCGCCAATGACGGTTGTGCCACGGCCATTGACATCACCGGCAACATCAACGCCGGTTCGGTCAACGGCAACAACGGCGGCGCCACTCCGGCGGTTGGTCCGGACGGCGAGCTTCCCGCGGGCAGCCCGACGTGCCACTGGAACGCCACTCCGGGTTCCACCCACAACACCGTCTGGTACTCGTTCACGGCGCCGGCCAACGGCTCAGTGACGATCGGCACCTGCAACACCACGCCGAATCCGACCGGTGTCTCCTCGCTCTTCCAGGATTCCGTCATCGCCCTCTACAGCGGCTCATGCGGCGCGCTGACCGAGGTGTCATGTGCGGACGACACGACGGGTTGCGGACCGGCTGACGACTACTACAGCCAGTTCTCAAACACAACGCTCACGCCGGGCACCACCTATTACCTGATGGTGGGCAACCCGGGCGGGTGGACGGGAAGCTTCCCGGGTGCGTTCACGGTCGACATCACGTCGCCCTGATCGAGTTGACTCGATTTCGAGGTCTCGGTGAGCATTGCTTCCGGACCTCGGCCTGAGTGACTCGAAGAGTTGAAAACCTGAAGCGGCGTCGCGAACCTGCGACGCCGCTTCTTTTTTTGGCCGGATGAAGACGTGTGCAAGGCG
>CALLKH010000485.1 GCA_938008425.1 uncultured Planctomycetaceae bacterium
ATCGATTTGAATTCTGGAGATGCACCATGCTGGAACCCGCAATTGAGGCGTCAGTCAAACAATGGCTCGATGAACCCGCCATCGCCGAGGCCGACAAGGCCGAGGTTCGACGCCTTCAAGAGGCCGGGGCAGACGCCGAACTCACCGATCGCTTTTATCGCAATCTCGAATTCGGCACCGGCGGCATGCGCGGCGTCATCGGCGCCGGCCGCAACCGCATGAATCTCTACACCGTCGGCGCCGCCGCGCAGGGCCTTGCCAACTACATTCGCGGCCGATCGGGCGGGGATGCCGGCGACGGCGTCGCCATCGCATTCGACTGCCGCCGCATGAGCCCGGAATTCTCCGTCCGCACGGCCGAGGTGCTGGCCGCCAACGGCATTCGGGCGTATCTGTTTGAATCGCTTCGACCGACGCCTGAGTTGTCCTTCGCCGTTCGTCACCTCAAATGCATCGCCGGCGTGGTCATCACCGCCAGCCACAATCCGCCCGAATACAACGGCCTCAAGGTCTACTGGAACGACGGCGCGCAGGTTGTTCCACCGCATGACGAGGGCATCATCGCGGAGGTCAACCGCGTCGGCGCCTTCTCGAATATCCAGCACATACCGGAGCAAGAGGCCCGCGAGAAAAGGCTCATCGTTGAGATCGGTCGCGAGATCGACGAGGCCTTTCTCGATGAGGTCGACGCCTCCTGCCTCTGCCTGTCGGAATGTCACGAGCAGGGCAAGCGAATCAAAATCGTCTACACACCGCTCCACGGAACCGGCCACGAACTGGTCCCCGCGGCGCTTCGCCGTCGCGGCTTTGAGCATGTGCTGGTGGTACCGGAACAGGCCGAGCCCAGCGGCGAGTTTCCCACCGTCAAGTCGCCCAATCCCGAGGAGCCCGCGGCGCTGGAGATGGGCATCGCCCTCGCCCGCCGTGAGAATGCAGACCTGGTCATCGCCACCGATCCCGACGCCGACCGCGCGGGGATCGCCGTACGCCGTAAGGACGGCACCTTCACCCTGCTCACCGGCAACCGCATCGGCGCCCTTCTCACCTATTTCATCTGCGAACAGATGAAATCGACGGGTAAGCTCGCCGCGAACAGCGTCGTCCTCAGCACGATTGTCAGCAGTGATCTCGCGAAGGACATCGCCCGTGCCTACGGCGCCGAAGTCGTCGAAACGCTCACCGGATTCAAGTGGATCGCCGCCGAGATCGGCCGCTATGAAGCCGAGGGCGCCCCCGCCGCACCGTCGAAGCACTTCCTGTTCGGCATGGAGGAAAGCTACGGCTATCTCCCGAACGCCTTCGTCCGCGACAAGGACGCCGTGACCAGCTGTGCGTTCATCGCCGATGCCGCCGCCTTTGCGGCCGCCCGGGGCTCAACACTTTACGAGATGCTTGAGGAACTCTTCCGGCGGTTCGGCTATTTCCAGGAAGGTGCGAAGAGCGTCACCATGAAGGGCAAGTCCGGCGCGGAACAGATCAACGCGATCATGAACGCCCTTCGCAACGATCCGCCGCGATCGTTCGGCGGCATTCCCGTCGCCACGGCCGCCGACCTTGAAACCGGGGCGGTCCGTCGATTGTCGGATGGCGCTGAAGTCGCTCGCTTCGATCTTCCTCCGAGCGACGTCTTGATCTTCACCCGGGAGGACGGCGTCAAAGTCATCGCCCGCCCCAGCGGCACCGAGCCCAAGATCAAGTTCTACATTCTCGCGAAGTCGACCGACAAAGATCTTGCGAAGGCCGAAGCCGAGTGTACGGCCCAGATCAACGCCATCGACGTGGAACTCTCCGACAACATTGAGCGAATTGCGCCGGGTTCGAAGTAGCGATGTCCCGGCCGCACACGTGACACCGCAGCAGCACGAATCCACACCGCCGATGCAACAATCCGTTTTGATTCGCACGAGGCCTTAACAACAGCGCCGAACCGCAGCCGCGGTAGCGGCGACAGAATCTAGCCCGGGGCGCGAGCCCCGGGTTAAGCCGGCCATCAACGGTCCACTTGACGAAACAAACGACGGCTTGAGCCCTCACTGCGACATTCCACCCGCCCGCCAATACCAGATCAAAAAAACCACCGCCGCGCCGATCGCCGTCACCGCCAGAAGCGTGATCAACCATCGTCGCACGCCCGGACCAATCGGCCCGACGTCGATCGTATCCGCCGTACCCGCGTGCCCATTTGACGTCACCCACATGCTCGCCACCCGGATCAAATCCATCGCCAGCTGCTCCGCCGACTGATACCGCGCCGCGGGATCCGGAGCGAGGCAACGAACAACGATCTCTTTAAGGCTCGTCGGCCACTCGTTGGGGAGCTTGTCGATATTCACGGGCTTGGCATCGCGCTGGAGCTGAATCATCCCGCTCTTCGTCTTCGCCTTGACGATACGCTTGCCGGTCAGC
Source organism: uncultured Planctomycetaceae bacterium (assembly GCA_938008425.1). Taxonomy (GTDB): domain Bacteria; phylum Planctomycetota; class Phycisphaerae; order UBA1845; family UTPLA1; genus JADJRI01. The sequence goes on from CALLKH010000485.1 coordinate 2,407, forward strand.
GCGTAGTACAGCGTGAGCCCGAGGCCGTAGATGTCGCTTGCCGGCGTCGCTTTTTCACCGCGGGCCACTTCCGGCGAGATCCACCCCGGCGTCCCGAGCGGCACGCCCTTCAGATCCGCGAATTCCTCCGCGCCGGCCACGTCGGCCAGGCCGAAGTCCGTCAGTTTCACGAGGCCGCTTTCGTCGATGAGAATATTGCCCGGCTTCACGTCACGATGCACAACGCCCGCCGCATGCCCCGCAGCCACCGCGCGGGCGGCATGGGCCAGCACGTAACACGCCTGCTCGATCGGCATCGCCCCGCGCTGCTTGATCAGCGACATGAGCGTCAGGCCGACCACAAGTTCCATCGCCAGGTAAAATGTCCCATCGGCCTCGCCGACGTCGAACACCGTCACAATATTCGGATGCCCCAGCCGCGCCGCGATTCGCCCCTCCTGTATGAAGAGTTTCTGACCGAGCGACTCGCGTTGATCCCCCCGCGTCGGTAACAATTTCAGCGCCACAGTTCGCTTGAGTTCAACGTCGAGCGCTTCGTAAACATTGCCCATCGCACCCTGGCCGATGACCGCCTTAATCTGGTATCTCCCCAGTCGCCGGCCGACCCATTCACCCGCCGGCGCCCGGGCCTCGCGATCGGATTGCGCCACCATGTGGCCGATCGTCGAGGCGTGATCCGCCGCCGCCAGAAGCGTGGACCCCATCTGCGACATGCTGGTCATGACATCGGTGAGCGCGCCGGAGATCTTTTCGGCGGCGTGGGTGTCGGCCCGCCAGACATGGCCGCAGACCTTGCACTTGACGCGCTTGCCCTCGAACTCCTCAGCGGTGTCATAGACCACCTTGCAGTGCGGGCAGAGCAGCGGCCGATGATGCGGCGCGGCCGGTTCGTCGTGGCGCGACGGATCGTTTGAGGAGGGCTCTGGCATGTGTTGAATGTCACCCGACCGGCGATGCTGCTTTCCCAATTTCGATGGCCGGCTCCGATTATAACGACTTGGATCGATTTGGGAGAGCCGCTAACCTGTCAAATATGCCGAAGCCTGAGTGTCCGCCAACAGCAGAAACATTGCCGGAGTGGCGGCAATACGCAATGGAATACCTCCGCTCCGAACTTCGCGAGGCTGCGCCGACGGAGCTGGCGGATCCCGCGCTATATCCCCTCTCGCCACTGGAAGGCGAATCCGCCTCGGTCATCTTCGAATTCCGAACCTCGCGCGCCGGCGAAACGCCCGAGCGTTACGCCGTTGTGGTCGGCGAGACCGAGCCGAACTACTACGCCGTCGGCGACCTCACACCCGACGAAATCTTCGAGCTTCATCTCGGCACGCGGTTCATGCTGGTCATGGGTGTGTCGCAGATCCCGCCGGGGCAGCCCGATGATGATTCCAACTATGATGTGCGCAAGGACGCCGAGCTCATCGTCCAACGCGCCGTCACCAACGCGCGGCTTGAGGACGTCTCCATCGCCGCGATGTTCAACGTCGATGGCGAAAAACATGCCGTCATCAAGGCACTGGTCAACGGCCGCGCGGTCTACATCATGGGCCGAGACGCACCCATGGGGTTCTCAACCCGCACCGAATTCGCGCCGCACATCGCCTACCGGCTTCACATCGGCCACGTGCTTCGACGCGAGGCCGACCCGGAGGGCGACAAGCCTCAGCCATAGCATTCAATGCGCAACCGGATCAACCACCGTCTGACTCCCGCCTGATGCCCCTTTCGGCCGCGAAACCCCGGCAGCAGCTTGCGTTCCGGCAGCGGTCACGCCCTGTTTTTCAAAGGTCGTTTTGACTTGCGACCAATCCTGAGATACTTTTTAGAATATCACGGTTCTACTATTCACATCTTCCCGCATCGGAGGTTATTCATGGCCGTCGCTCCCGCGCCCACAGCCGCCGCGCTGAAGGATATCAGTATTCGCCATTCCAATTGTCTCATCGACGGCCACTGGATCCCGGCCGTCACGGGTCGAACCTTTGAAACGCTGAACCCCGCCACCGGCGAGGTCGTCGCTCACATCGCCGAGGGCGAAGAAGCCGACGTCGATAAGGCCGTCAAGGCGGCGCGCAAGGCATTCGAGTCCGGGCCATGGCCGCGCATGAACGCGTCGGACCGCGGTCGACTCATGAACAAGCTGGCCGACCTGATCGAGAAGAATGCCGACCACCTCGCGACGCTCGAATCACTCGACAACGGCAAGACGTTCAAGGATTCGCGAAACATCGACGTGCCGCTCACCGTCGCCTGTTACCGCTACTACGCCGGCTGGGCCGACAAGATTCACGGCAAGACCATCCCGGTCAACGGCCCGTACTTCTGCTACACCCGGCATGAACCCGTCGGCGTCTGCGGCCAGATCATTCCCTGGAATTTCCCCATGCTCATGCAGGCGTGGAAGTGGGGTCCCGCCCTCGCCGCCGGCAACACCGTCATCCTCAAGCCCGCCGAGCAGACCCCGCTGACCGCGCTCTACATTGCAAATCTCGCCATGGAAGCGGGCTACCCGCCCGGCGTGATCAACGTCATCCCCGGCATGGGCCCGACCGCCGGCGGCGCCATCGCGCGGCATCGCGATATCGACAAGGTCGCCTTCACCGGCTCGACCGAAGTGGGTCAGCTCATCATGGAGGCCGCCGCCAAGAGCAATCTCAAGCGCGTCAGCCTCGAACTCGGCGGCAAGAGCCCCAATGTCGTCTTCGCCGACGCCGACATGAAGGCCGCCGTCGAAGGCGCCTTCTTCGCGCTCTTCTTCAACCAGGGCCAGTGCTGCTGTGCCGGCTCGCGGCTTTATGTTGAAGAGTCCGCTCATGAGGAATTCGTCGCCCGCCTCGTCGAAAAGGCCAAGAAGCGACAGGTCGGCGATCCGTTTGATGATCGAACCGAACAGGGACCGCAGGTCAGCCAGGAACAGTTCGACCGCGTCATGGGTTACATCGACAAGGGCAAGTCGCAGGGCGCCAAGATGCTCTGCGGCGGCGCTCGCGTGGGTGATCGCGGATTCTTCATTCAGCCCACGGTCTTCGACGGCGTCGCGGACGAAATGACCATTGCCCAGGAGGAAATCTTCGGCCCGGTCCTGAGCGTCATGAAATTCAAGGACATGGACGAAGTCGTCACCCGCGCGAACAAATCGATGTACGGCCTGGCCGCGGCGGTCTGGACGAAGGATATCCAGAAGGCCCTGCGGCTGTCGAAC